>JAIDBM010000309.1 GCA_029056365.1 Muribaculaceae bacterium
CGCAGAGAGATCCGGATTTTGCTCCTCTGACATAATAAGGATCATTGGTAAGCATTACCGCAAGTCCGCCTGTTACATTCGGGAACAGTGTCTTGACAATCTCGATGCGTCGGACATCTTTCCAGAAATTGTAGCTTACAAGGTCTTGCGCACCTTGCTGCTTCATGATTTCAACATCGGGCAATGTCTGTCCGAATCGCTTGATCGGCCTTGACACCCGTGCAGTGGGATACTTGAGTTCTATTATCGCAAACTTTCCGCCTTTTCTTACAACTATGTCAAGACGCAGATGGCTGTCCCACTCATATCCGGCCTTGCGGGCAATGTCGTTGGGAATGAAATACTCCACATCTACATCTTCGTAATGGCCGGTCTGACGCAGAAACACGGCAAGCTGCATCTGATAGTCGCGCTCATTGAACATCAGTTCGGGGCAATGCGCGGAGAATGCGCGGACATCGCCTGCGATAATGTCGAGAAGGCTCACTTCATGGCATTGATAAAGTCAACGAGCTTGGATCCGTTGTTGCGGGTGTTGCTCTTCTCGTTGATTTCGAATCCGACATTGGCTGCGATTTCGCGAAGCGCTCCGAGAGTGTTGTTGAACACCTGGTAGGTTTCGATCTTGCCTGAGGGCAGTTTGGTAATTGTAAACTCGCCTATTTCGGCCATGTTGCCCTCACCGTACTCCTTGATGAGCTTGGCACCGAACTGCTGGGTTGTCCAGTTGGGGTCGTATTCAAAGCCCTTTGCTGCGGCGCATTCGCGCAGCGCGCCTTTTGTGTTATCGGCAATTTTGCATACGCGGACGGTTCCGCTGTCTTCAATAGTGATGATGTATTCACCTGAAATGGCTGATTTCTTGGCCATGATGTAATTTGATGTCGATAGCCGGCCATCGACTTGCCGCCACCACAGTTC
The DNA here is from genome assembly GCA_029056365.1 of Muribaculaceae bacterium. Lineage (GTDB taxonomy): Bacteria > Bacteroidota > Bacteroidia > Bacteroidales > Muribaculaceae > CAG-873. The sequence continues at coordinate 922 of JAIDBM010000309.1, forward strand.
TCGAATGGTGAGGGTAGAAACAGAAAAAGCGTGAGAACTGTACCTGAAGTCCGTCCCGCTTTCTGAGGCCCTGGAATTGCCCATTGCAGTAGAACGGACAACGCAGAAGCCTCACGCTGAATATGTGCAAATCATCAACGGCCAACGCTCTGGCGTTCGCTGTCGATGGAATATACATATCCACAGGGCATCTACCGCTGTCTCATTCCGTGCCTGCAAGTGAAGTTTTACAGGTTTGAGAAAGCCAAGAA
>JAIDBM010000031.1 GCA_029056365.1 Muribaculaceae bacterium
ATCATATATGCATCGGATGGAACCGATTTCGCACAGGCGGCTGGCAATGCGGCGAAAAAACTCGCTGATGAAATGAAAAAACTTCTTTCCGAAAACGGTTTTAAATAATTTTTTCATTCGAACGCAAACTTTCTTCATGAAAATGTTGTAATTTTGTGTGTCGAAATACTCAAACGACTTAATCAGACTAAACATAAAACTTTATAATCATGACTATCGACCAGTTCGACTTCAATGGCAAGAAGGCCATTGTTCGTGTTGACTTCAATGTGCCTCTGGATGAAAATGGCAATATAACCGATGATACCCGTATCCGTGGCGCACTTCCTACCCTTCGCAAAATCCTTGATAACGGAGGCGCACTTATAATCATGTCGCATATGGGCAAACCCAAAGGAAAGGTAAACCCCAAGTTCTCTCTCGGACAGATTAAGGACGCAGTCAGCAAAGCTCTTGGCGTTCCCGTTGAATTCGCGCCTGATTGTGCGAAAGCTGCCGAAATGGCCGAGGCTCTCAAACCCGGACAGGTGCTGCTGCTCGAAAACCTCCGTTTCTATCCTGAAGAGGAAGGCAAGCCCGTGGGCATCGATAAAGAAGACCCCGCATACGACGCAGCCAAGAAGGAAATGAAAGAACGTCAGAAGGAGTTCGCAAAAACTCTTGCCGGATATGCCGATGTATACGTAAACGACGCTTTCGGTACCGCACACCGCCGTCATGCATCTACTGCCGTCATTGCCGATTATTTCGATGCCGACCACAAGATGCTCGGTTATCTTATGGAAAAAGAAGTCAAGGCGGTTGACAATATTCTCAGCGACATCAAGCGTCCGTTCACTGCCATCATGGGCGGCTCTAAGGTTTCAACCAAAATCGGAATCATTGAAAACCTTATGGACAAGGTCGACAACCTAATCCTCTGTGGAGGTATGACATATACATTCGCCAAAGCTCAGGGCGGCAAAGTCGGCGACTCTCTCTGCGAGAACGACAAACTTCAGCTTGCTCTCGACATCATGGCCAAAGCCAAAGAAAAAGGCGTGAACCTGGTGCTTGGCGTTGACTGTGTGGCCGGCGATGCTTTCAACAACGACTGCAACACTCAGATTTGCTCTGTAATGGACATTCCCGAAGGATGGGAAGGTATGGATGCAGGTCCCGAAACACGCAAAATATTTGCCGACACTATTCGCGGCAGCAAGACTATCCTCTGGAATGGTCCTGCAGGCGTGTTCGAATTCGACAACTTCACCGCAGGTAGCCGTGCGATAGCCGATGCTATTGTTGAAGCTACAAAGAATGGCGCCTTCTCACTTGTTGGCGGTGGCGATTCCGTAGCCTGCATCAATAAATTCGGTCTCGCCGATGAGGTATCATACGTCTCAACCGGCGGTGGCGCTCTGCTCGAAGCAATTGAAGGCAAGGTATTGCCCGGTATCGCAGCTATCAAGGGATAAATTCTGAAGCAGGTACTGCAGGTTCTCGCCTGTGGATTCCTGAAGTATTATAAAGATTACGGGGATGAGTCGGTTATCTGACACATCCCCGTAGTTTTAAAACCGGCTCTTGAGAGCCGGGTCGACAATAAAATTCAAAGGCATGGAACTCAACAAGGAATTTTTCGACTGGATAGAAAAACATAAGAACGATGACCCGGCCAAATTGCGGCTGAAGATGCATGGAAAGCTTATCGCCGGAATTGATGCATCGGTTGCCATACTCCAGATTGAATGCCGCCGTAAATACGCCTCTAAATTCGCACACACACTGGCTATGGACCCGTATTTCTATTTCCCCGGCAAGATAAATGCAGAACAGGCTACATCCGATCGGCTGGCACAGTATCACCGGTCGCTTGCAGGTGGATGCCCACGTGTGGCCGACCTGACTTCAGGACTTGGTATCGACATAATGCATCTGGCTGCGGACTGTAGTGCCGCATTGGCGATTGAAAAGCAGCCCGATGTGGCCGATGCACTGAAATTCAACGCCGAAAATTCCGGTATTTCCAATATGGAAGTATTATGTGCCGATTGTTGCGGCTGGCTGTCTGAAGCTCCCGCAGATTCGTACGACTGCCTTTTTATTGATCCTGCCCGCCGGGCCACAGACGGTAGCCGTGTGTTCGCTCTTGCCGACTGTATGCCCGATATTACAACTATGCAGACCCGCATGCTTGAAGTGGCTCCCCGGTTTATAGCTAAACTGTCGCCTATGCTCGACATCAGCCATATTGCCGGTGAAATAAACTCGGTCTGTCGGATAATATCTCTGGGAACCGCCACCGAATGCAAGGAGCTGCTGATTGTAGCCAGCCGCGGTTTCAAAGGCGAACCCCAGATAGAGGCTGTTACTCTTACATCCGATAACCTGCAGAGTACCATATCATTCAAGGTGGCCGACGAACTCGGGGCAAAGGTTACATACGGGATGCCGCAACCGG
>JAIDBM010000310.1 GCA_029056365.1 Muribaculaceae bacterium
ATTATATGAACTCCGGCCTGCCCCATGCGGTCGAAACCGTTGCAGCGCCATTCAAAATTCGACTTCATGCCGGCCGGATGATAAACCTTATATCTTTCGGCATTGTATGTCTCCTGAAAACAGGTCACGCCGTTAAGTCCTGCACGGGTAAGCCTGCGATAATCATCGGTCGACAACGGCATAACCTCCACCGACATATTGCTGAAATAAGGGCGGCATATACGCAGAGCGTTCTCTATATAGCCCACCCCGGCGGCTGCCGGATTCTCTCCGGTTACAATCAACAGATTTTCGAACGGGGCCAGTTTCTTTATTGCCTTGCATTCCTGCTCAATCTGTTCGGGCGTAAGTATCACCCGGGCGAATCTGTTATGGCGGTTAAAACCGCAATATACACACGAGTTGGTGCATGAGTTGGTTATATACATAGGAATGTACATACTCACCACCTTGCCGAAACGCTGCTCGGTAAGAGCACGGCTACGATGTGCCATAGCTTCAAGATATGGCTCGGCCGCCGGCGACACAAGAGCCATGAAGTCGTGAATATCGAGGTGTTCGCGGCTTAATGCGCGTTCGACATCGGCTGCCGTCATGGCCATTATACGCTCCGTGGTCTCAGTCCATGAGTATTTTTTCAGTTCATCGGAAAACATCACAGCAGGAATGAAGTTAACGGACTCGATGCATTCGCGGTATCACACACCGCACCTGGGCCGGCCTCGAAAGCCTCACGGCCCGCACGCGTGGCATCGGCGAACGCCCGGGCCATTCGCACAGGGTCACCGGCCACAGCTATGGCAGTATTGACAAGTACGGCATCGGCACCCATCTCCATTGCCTCGGCGGCATGCGACGGCACTCCGAGTCCGGCATCCACCACCACTGGCACATTGCTCTGCTCTATGATAATGCGCAGCAGCTCACGGGTCACCAGCCCCTTGTTCGAGCCAATCGGCGCTCCCAGCGGCATCACGGCGGCTGTACCTGCATCCTCAAGCCGCTTACAAAGCACCGGATCGGCCTGTATATACGGAAGGACCACAAAACCAAGACGCGCAAGTTCCTCGGTAGCCTTCAGAGTCTCCACCGGGTCGGGCAGCAGATAACGCGGGTCGGGATGAATTTCCAGTTTTATGAAATCCGTACCGAAAGCCTCGCGCGACAATTGAGCCGCCAAAACGGCCTCTTCGGCATTTCTGGCCCCCGATGTATTGGGCAGAAGTTGAATACCCTCATGCATTACGTGCACAAGCATGTCGTCATGCCTGTTTTGCATGTCTATACGTTTCATGGCCACTGTCACCATCTGTGTTCCGGAAGCCACTATCGCATCTTCCATTTCTTTGGATGACCTGAATTTTCCGGTGCCCACAAAGAGCCGTGAGCTGAATTCCTTACCTCCGATTATAAGTTTTTCCATTTATATTTCTGATTTTAGAGTCGTTTCTTATATCAACTTTCACAAAGCATTCCTACCCACTTGCCACATTCACCGGCAGGGTCGTTGCTTTGAAGTATAGCGCCACTGACAGCCACTCCGCTTACTCCGGTGTCGAGCAATCCGGCTACATCCGGGCGGGTTATACCGCCAATCGCCACCACGGGCAAGCATATGCCTGAAGTCCTGCATTCATCAAGAATTCGTCGGTATCCGTCAATTCCGAGAATCGGACTAAGGTTATTTTTTGTTGTGGTGAAACGGAATGGCCCCAGTCCGATATAATCGGCTCCTGCATGGCCGGCTGCTTCAATATCGCTGTATTCGTTTGCTGTTGCCCCGATGATTTTCATCGGGCCAAGCTTTTGTCGGGCCTCCTGCAGCGGCATGTCGTTCCGACCGAGATGCACGCCGTCGGCTCCGATTTCATGCACAAGCTCCACATGGTCGTCTATTATAAAAGTAGCGCCATAATACCGGCAGATTTCCGCGACACGACATCCGGTTTCGACAATCTGTTCCGGAGCACAGTCCTTCATTCTCAGCTGTATCCAGCGGCATCCGCCCTGAAGCGCGGACTCAATGCCACTGAGATGTTCCCCAGCCGATTTTCCGGCGGATATAAACTGAAGCCGGAAATGGTTCATATCGATATGAGCCTTCCATACATCGCCGAGCATTGCAGCTCCGCCGAATCCGGCCTCACGTATCTCATCCATACGGTCTTCTGTGATTCCGCCAAGAGCATATATCCGTTCGCTCAGCCATGGCCGTAGGTCATCGGTCGAGAAAGCCGGTTTATAATCCGGCTTGGATATGCTGGGATATACCGGACTTACAAATGCATAATCGAACTCCGGACGAAGTGAGGCAAGTTCCTCTATCGTATGCAGCGAACAGCTAAGCATTCCGGACCAGCCCGGAGGCGCCTCCATATTGCGTTTGTTGATGTGCACGCCTCCCATGCCGTAACGTACAGCCAGACCGAAATGGTCGTGAAGAGAGATGCGCTGATAGAGATTTGCCGGAATTGCCTCGATAAGCGCGGCCATGTCTGATTCAGCCGAACCCGGTTTACGAAGGTGTACACGGTCGGCACGTCCGTCTGAAAGAATCGATGAAATCGCTTCTGCCTCTCCGGGGAAAAACTCCGGATAAGTTATTACTATTTTTTTCATCATCCCCCGCACACAGCTTGAATTACAGTCACTTTCATACCTTCAGTCAGAGGGGTTTCGGCCCACAACGTTCTGGGGACAACACGGTTATTTACAGCCACAGCTACACCGGGCCGTACAAGTTTTTCGTTTTCAAGTAATTGAAGCAGGGTTTTGCAATCATCCCCCACAGCTACTCTGTCGCGGTTCAGTTCCACATTCATATGCACAAAGTTTAGCCGAGAGGGATATACCCGGGGAATCCGGGCTTTGACCATATGTCTGCGAGTCCTTGCGGCGGTACTAACCGCTTCAAGTTCCAAGGGTATTTCTCAGCCCGCCGTCAGTGGCGTGCACCCCTCTCGA
>JAIDBM010000311.1 GCA_029056365.1 Muribaculaceae bacterium
GTAAGTCTGGCCTTCCATCGAATATGCCAGGGTGAGAATCTTTTCGGCATCGAATTCCTGGTCGGCCCATTCGACGATGGGGGTGAACGAGGCGGCATCGCCCCAGCCGCAGCGTCCGTCGGGCAGGCTTACTTTCACACGGTTTCCGGCCGGTATGGCTTCGCCTTCTACAATGCAGCCGTTCACCAGGTCGGTGACGGTATTGCGCAGGCAGTCGGTGAGCGAGTCGGTGTAGAGTCTTATCTGATAGGGGGCGGTCATGACCAGGCGCTCTGCCTTTTTCCATCTGGAAAATTCCGATTCGCTGATTTTCTGGAGCGAATTGTCGATTATCCAGCCGGTATAGCCTTCGGGACTCTGAACTTTACACCAGTCGCCTTCCTGTACGATTATTTTTACCGGAGTGCCGAGCACAACCTGCGATGCGAGTTCCTGCGAGTGTCCGGGTTTGCTTCTCATGTTCGCCGCCGATATGCGCACAAGCGCGAATTCTCCTTTGTCGGCTGTTCCGGAGGCTCCGGCATGGATGAAGAGGCTTGCCAATGCCGTCAGCGCTATTATGATTGATTTTTTCATTCTACTGGAGTTATTTCAATAAGTTCGAGACTTTGGTTCCATGCCGGATAGAACAGGTTGCCTTTTGAACATTCAACTTCGCCCGGCTGAAAGTCGACTGTTTCAGAGCGCACGAAACGCTTGGCCGGATATAGTTCGCCGCATATTCCGCGATTCGATGCGAAGCGGTGGGCATCCATTCCGGTGGAGTAGAAATTCCGAATTTCGGCATCGGAGCTGTTGCTGTAACGGCCGAACGACACGTCTACCGGCACCCATCCCACGCCTTCGAAATACACCTCGGCCCAGTCGTGGTAGTTTTTTTCGCCCGGATGCAGCATCCATCCGCTTTCCCATCGGGCGGGAATTCCGAGCGTACGCATCAGCGAGATATACAGCAGCGACACTTGGCCGCAGTCGCCGTGGCCTTCGTTTATAACGTATTCCGGAATGCAATCGATGGTACTGTATTCGCGTGCGCCGGCCCAGAGATAATGGTTTATTATGTAATCGTACACCAGTTCGCTGCACAGATACGGATTTTTTTCGGAACCTGTGATTTCGCGTGCAAGGCTGTCGAGCCGAGGCATGTGCGGAGCTTCTACGGCGGTATAACGGCGGTAAAGCTCGCTTTGGGTGTCGTATGGCCTGATGTTGGCGAGGATATACGATGGCGAAAAATACTGGCCGCAGGTTACGAATTCGCCTTCATACTCGAAACGTGTGGTCTGCCCGCTGCGTACAGGCTGTTCGAAGTAAATTGTATTGTGTACCGACAGACTGCTGTCGCTTCCGATATAATTCCGGGGATAAGAGTTCAGAATCTTTACGTGGTGCTGGCGTGCGCTTTCGTGAGGCAGCGGCATCCACACTCTCAGGGTGTCGCCATCCAGAGCTTCGTGCCAAGGCACTTCGATGCTGAAACGGTAGCGTACCTTATGGGCACCCCCGGCGGGATTTGTGCCCCTGCAGTGATTGAGCACAGAGTCGACATAGCTTATCCTGGCCGGCGATGCTGTGGCGCCGCGCGATCTTACTCCGCCGTTAAGGTCGGGATTCAGCAGCATCAGATTGCGTACGCCTTTGCGGAATACACGCCGCTTGCCGTCGATGATGCATGTCTCAAGGTATTTGCGGTTGATGAAAGTGTTGATCTGTTCATCGGTCACATCCGGAAGCTCGGTCCGTATCATTGCGGCGGCTTCTTCTACAGAGTAAGGGAAATCGCGTGCCGTACGGGCCGCAATGGCGGCAGCCGAATCGGTTTCAAGCCAGTCGGGGCCGACCGCCATGGCGTTCAGGGCCGTTGCCATCATAACTATGGCTGCGAATTTTGGCAGATGTTTCGTAGTCATGTCGCTTTTACAGAAGAGTAATGTCGCCGAAGAAGTCCGGCTGGTGAAAATCGGGGTGCGGAGTGTCGATAGGATTCCAGCTCAAATAATGCGGCTGGCTTGCGGCACTGGCGCATTTGTAGAAATTTCCGCGCATTTCAACCGGCGAGCCGTTGTATTCCACTCCTATGATGTCGAGAGGTATCACCACTAACAGGTTCCAGGTGAATATTCCTTCGAGTTCACGGAACGGGCGGCTTCCGCAAGAGGCATATCGGCGTATGCGGTCTATTTCGTCATCGGTCAGACGCACCGGCTCAGGGCGTGAGAACCTGTGCGATGCGTTCACTGTGCCGATGCAGTTGAATTCGAAATTCCAGTATTCGCCGCCTTTTCGGGGTTCGACGAAAAACTCCACACAACTGTCTTCGCTTACCGGCGACTGGTTGGTGAAATTTTCGGCACGCAGGAAGTTGCACCGTACAAAAAAATCGATATAAATGTTTTTACCGCTGTGCGCGGCAGTAAAAGTGGTAAGAGGCTGATACGGATATTCATCGCGCCAGTTCACTGATTCTATGGTTCGTCGCGTGCCTTTTTCTTCAAGCAGGTTTATTATGGCATCGGGCGAGTTCAGTGCATCGAGCTGCGGCAGATTCACCAGTTCTATTTTTTTTGCGGGAGTATCCATAGGAGGGAGGATAGGATGAAAAAAGTTATATTCGGTTATAAAAAACACATTATGGCACCGAGCAGCGCCATTACAATGAGCACGGCGCCTACGATTCTGTTCACAAGCCATAGGGCCCTTACATTGAACCGGCGCCGGAGTTTGTTTACAAGGAATGTTATGGTATACCACCATAGCAGGGCGCCGCCGAGTATGGTTATGTAGGCCCATACGTAATGGTGTATGCCGAAGTCTGGCAGTATAAAGTTGAATCTTGCAAACAGGCCGATTATAAAGAACAATATGAGCGGATTCGAGAAGGTGAGCAGGAAGCCGGTTATGAAGTCCGTCCAGTAGCTCGATGCCGCAGTGTCGGCCGATTTCAGCTGCCTTGTAGGATTTTTGCGGAACAGAAACAAGCCGAATGCTGCCAGCACCACACTTCCGATGAGCTGTATTACAAGCTGATGGCTGTCGATGAATCCGGTTACAAAGCTGAGGCAGAATCCTGTCAGAAGACAGTATAGCACATCGCTTAGTCCGGCTCCGAGTCCGGTGAAAAAACCGGGCCACCTGCCTTTGCTCAGAGTGCGCTGTATCACAAGCATGCCAATAGGCCCCATCGGAGCCGATATCAGGGCGCCGATAGCCAGTCCGCGGGGCAATATATACAGGAATTCATGCATTATACTAATGTTGTGGCTGTGAGCTTGCGTCAGAACCAAATACAAAATTAATGAAATAGGTTGAGTTCTGCAAATCTTTTTTTAGCTTGTCGGGCTGATTAAGGCGGATTACATCCACAGATTACATCCACAGTTTAAAGAGCTGTGGTGAATTAATATTTTTTAGCGTAAATGTGTATGAATGTGGTTGCGCGTTGGGTATCGACTGTGATGTGCGGAGTTCTGAATAGAAATTGAAAAAAATTTCGTAATTTTGCCGATAATTTCAGTAGGTAATTAAGTTGTAAAAAGAATTGTTATTAAGGTATGCCGGAAATAAGTATTCGCCGCGGGCTTTTGGGAATATCGCCCGTGATAGTATTTCTCCTACTTTATGTAGTGGTTTCCATAGCTGTAGGCGATTTTTACAAAATGCCGTTTACGGTTGCGCTGCTTGCCGCATCGGTGTGGGCGATAGCGGTGTACAAGGGTCCGCTGGCTGAACGTATCGAGGTTTTTTCGCGTGCGGCCGGCCATTCCAATATCATATACATGATATGGATATTTATTCTGGCCGGTGCTTTTGCCGCAGTGGCCAAGGAAATCGGGGCGGTTAATGCCACGGTGGACCTTACGCTGCGGGTACTTCCGGCGCAGCTTGTTGTACCTGGCATATTTGTGGCTGCGTGTTTCATTTCGCTTGCGGTGGGCACATCGGTGGGAACTGTTGTGGCATTGACACCGCTGGCCACTGAGATCGCGCGGTCGTCGGGCGGCGATACGGCGTTTCTTGTGGCAGTGGTGCTCGGAGGCGCTTTCTTTGGCGACAACCTGTCGTTTATATCCGATACCACTATAGCCGCGACACGCACCCAGGGCTGTGACATGGCCGATAAGTTCCGGGCCAATGTCTGGCTGGCGGTTCCGGCGGCGATTGTTACGCTTGTGTTTTATATGTTTGAGTCGCCGGGTTTTATCCGTCCTGAAACATCCGGATCAACAGCATCGCCATGGCTTGTGCTGCCTTATCTGGTTGTGATAGCCACTGCCATTGCCAGGGTGAATGTGAGCATAGTGCTTTCGTTAGGCATAGTCACATCGTTGATAATCGGTTTTGTGAGCGGCTATCCGGTGCTTGAGTTGTGCGGCTATATGGGCGGCGGTATCGATGGTATGGGCGGTCTGATAGTGATAACCCTTATGTCGGCCGGAATGCTCGGGGTAGTAAAGGCTTCGGGCGGTATCACCTGGCTGCTGCAGGTGCTTACAGCCAGAGTAAAAGGTGCCAGAGGCGCACAGATGTGTATCGCGGTTCTGGTGAGTCTTGTGAATCTTTGCACAGCCAACAACACAGTGGCCATAATTACGGTAGGTTCGCTGGCGCGTGAAATAGCCACGCGTTTTGGAATATCTGCCAGAAAAAGTGCTTCGCTTCTCGACACATGTTCGTGTATCGTGCAGTGTATCATACCCTATGGAGCGCAGACTCTGCTGGCATGTTCGCTTTCCGGTCTGTCGCCGGCCGAGCCTTTCGCCTATCTGTATTATCCATGGGCGCTTGCCGTAGTTGTGATAATGTCGATTTTATTTGTCAGGAAATGAAGTTTTTTGCCGCACCTCTGCAAGGCTATACCAATGCCGTGTTCCGTCGCCTGCACATGGAATTGTTCGGAGGCGTAGACTGCTACTTCACGCCATTTCTGCGTGTCGAGAAAGGAGAACCCTGTCGCCGTACCTTGCGCGATATAGTTCAGAAATCCGGCGGAGAGGGCGTTTCTGTGGTTCCGCAGATTATTTTCCGTGATGCCGTCGAGTTCGGATTGCTGCGCGATGTGCTGCGCGATGCCGGATTCCATCGTATCGACCTGAATATGGGCTGTCCGTTCCCTCCGCAGATGTCAAAGGGGCGAGGAACCGGATTCCTGAGCCGCACCGAAGAACTCCGCAAGGTTGCCGATATGGTGCGCCGCGACAAGGAGATTAAATACTCTGTAAAGATGCGTCTGGGAGCGGATCGTGCCGACCAGTGGCATGACGTGGTGGACTTGTTGAACACCATGCCGCTGACCCATGTGGCGGTGCATCCGCGTACCGGTCGCGAGCAGTATAAGGGTAGCCTTCATTTCGATGAGTTTGATGGTCTGGCATCGGCTCTTGTTCATCCGCTTGTGTTCAATGGCGAGATACGCGCTTGCGCCGACATCGATGCGGTGTGCGGTCGTTATCCGGGATTATATGGCGTTATGGCCGGACGTGGTCTGCTGTCGCGTCCGTCGCTGTTTGCCGAGTATGCCGCAGGCTGCGTGTGGCCGTTGGAAAAACTTCGTGAAATGCATCTCAGGCTGCATGGTGCCGTGCTGGAGCATTATCGTGCATCGCTCAGTGGCGAGCATCAGGTTCTGGCGCATATAAAGTCGTTCTGGGATTATCCGCCCGAGTTCCTCGACCGCAAGTCGCTCAAGGCTATATCCAAGTCGAGATCTATGGCCGATTATCTGGCTGTTGTCAGAAGTCTTTGAATGCCATGAATCGAGAACGGTACTGTTCACGCTGCAGTCTGTTTTGACAAGCGTACACGATTCCTGCTTTAGAACCGTATTAAAAAAACAAAGCGTTGAAACTGGCATGGTTTCAGCGCTTTGCGGCATTATGCCGGATTTTTTCCGTGAGCCGCGAGCGGGGTTCGAACCCGCGACCTTTTCGTTACGAATGAAATGCTCTACCAACTGAGCTATTGCGGCTTGTTGTGCATGGCGGGCAGCACTGCCCGCCTATGCGGGTGCAAAGTTACTAATAATTTAGCGATTGTTTGCTATAAGCGAAGATAATTTTTGCTTTGTCGAGTAAAAATCTTGCAGCAGAGGCAGTGCTCACGTCCGGAGTTACACTTCCCACAACGGTTGTCTGGTAATATCCGCTGCCGTTGGTGGTCATTGTCACTGTCACGGGAGTGATGGTGAAAGTGTAGTCGGCTTCTTCGAGATTCTCTTTCTCTGCCAGTTCGGTTATGTATGAGCGCATGTCGCTGAAGTCATAGCTCTGTGTCGAGGAGTTATACGCTGCATAGAACGAGTGCAGGTTGTCGGGCAGAGAGTTGTCGGCAAAGAATTTGTCTTTGTCCTTGCTCAGAACCAGAAGTATGTATGACGGGGGAGTTATGTCGGCGTTATTGTCGATTAGTTCCACCGGCAGGCTCATTGTAAGAGTGTTAATGAGCTGGAATTCGGCCTTGTTCGTGTTATACCGGCTTAAGATTTCAGGAGCCGGGAATCGCATTTTCACCTCATATGCCGCCGGAGCTGCCACAATTGCTTCGCCTTGTTCCACAAGACGTTCTATCTTGTCGGAGGGGGTGTATGAAAGCTGGTTGTTTGTTACTATTTCCGGTGTTACTCCGAAGTAGTTTCCGCTGAGATGCTGAATGGAGTCGCGTTGCAGTTCCTCGGAATAGAATTTGCGGGTATAGTACAGTCGCAGCAGCGATTGGCCGATGCGGGTGAGGCGTCCGCTTCCGAAGCTGTTCTGTACCGCAAGACCTTTGAAAATGCGGCTGGTGAATACTTCAGGGTCGGAGAACGATGCCGGGTCGGCCTTGTAGGCTTCGAACAGACGGCGTCCGAGAGTTACGTCCAGAGGAACTTCGAATTCGCGGTATGTGGTGCTTTCGGTTTTCGAAAGCGAGTCGAGCCTGAAATTGGCCATTGTGTATATGCTCGAGCCGATGGGTTTGCTGGTGTTGTAGAAGCCGTCGAGCGAGGTATCGGTGTATATCGGATAAGGAAGTTCGCGCTCCAGTTCATACACGGTGAGGCCCATCGGGGCTATGGAGTCGCCGATGAAGTCGCCTGTAGGAACACGCATTATGAGCCGCAGTGAGTCGATCGAGGCAACGTCGTCGGTTTCGATGTTTGCGGCCGGCATGAACTGCGACACGAAGTAGCTTTGTACCGAGCCATAGCCGTCTATGTCGATGTCGCCCAGAAGCTGTGTAAGTGTGCGCGACTGCACATTGTTGTTGCGTACAGAACTGCCGCTCACAGTGAATGCCGAGTCGATGAGTATCTCGATGTTTTCGTCTATTACCGACTGCCCGATGTTTGATGTCTGGTCGCATGAGCCGAATACAATCAGGGCAGGCAGTATCAGAGCGCCGGCCAGGCGGCTGTGGAATCTGGAGTGCATAAGTGAGTCTTATTCGAGGGAGGTGTAGAAGTTGTAGTATGCATCGGTGAAGTTGTCTTCGCCGGGGAAGGGGAGGAATGGTTTTCCTGAAGCTTTGGCATACTCGATGAGTTCGGGATCGACATCGGCGGTTGCCTGCACAATTGCATCGGAGTGGTCGATTGCGAACTTGTTGAGGGTTTTGAAGTCTACCGGCTCTGTACCGAGCGATGCCAGCAGTTCATCGGAGAATCCTTCCATGCGCAGTTTTTCCTGGAATCTGGGGTCGAAGGTGCCGGTGAAGCCGTTTCCGAAGAGGCTGTACACCATTTTTGCGCCGGAGAACGAAGGGTCGTCGGCGTAGGTGTGCCTGATGTAAAGCGGGGCGAGAGCGGTTATCCATCCGGAGCAGTGTATTATGCCGGACTCCCATCGCAGTTTTTTTACTGTCTCGATAACACCGCGAACGAAGAAAATGGCACGTTCGTCGTTTTCTTCCGGCATGGTGTTTATTTCAAGGTCTTCGGCACGCTGGCGCAGGAAGTAATCGTCGTTGTCGATGAAATAGACCTGCATTCGCGAGGGCTGAAGCGTGGCTACTTTTATTATGAGCGGATGGTCGTTGTCGTCAATCACTATGTTGAGACCGGAGAGGCGTATTACCTCGTGGAGCTGGTTGCGACGTTCGTTGATACATGCATAACGGGGCATGAAAGTTCTGACTTCCAGTCCTTTTTCAATCATGCCCTGAGGCACCGACTGCCCGAGCGACGCCATGACGCCGGGCTTGAGGTAGGGGGTTATCTCCTGCGAGATATATAGCACTTTCTTTAGGCTCATTAAGATGTGGATTTTGATTTTATCCGCAAAGGTACGAATTTATTTCCACATAAGGATAAAATCGGGTGCTGTAAACGTTTTTTTTATGTTTTTTTGTGCTGAATCCATCGAACTTTACTATCTTTGCAGGCAAAAGCAGGCCGATGCTGCGGATTTTTCTGATGCAGTCGTTTAACCTGCGGAGTTTTTGCGTGTCATATGGATATACGGTGTCGCGATGCCGCTATCTTTTGTTTGAATAATAACATAATTAACCGAAGAGTAATGAAGAAATATGCAGTACTTCTGGCGATGGTTATCGCCGTAGCCTTTGCGGCAGCCGCACAGGATGTCGTGAAGTGGACACACAGTGTGAAAATGACCTCAGCCACCGAGGGAACGGTTACATTTACAGCAACCATCGACAAAGGCTGGCATGTGTACGGACTCGACATCCCGCAGGGCGGTCCGAAGCCTACCAGTTTTAATTTCGACAAAAGCACCGGAATCGCAACTGTAGGTAAAATCGTTACTTCTCCCAAACCTACAAAAGTGTTCGACAAGGCCTTCGACATGGAACTCAGCTGGTGGGCCGGAAAGGCTGTATTTACACAGAAGTTCAAAGTTACCGATGCCGCCAGTGCAAAGTTGGTGGTAACCGTGCGTTATATGGCCTGCAACGATGCGAACTGCATGCCTCCCAAGCGCCAGACTTTCGAAATCGCTATTCCCCGGAAAAAGTAAACAACGTGTAATCAAAAGCCAATCTAAAAATCCAACTATAAGCAATGATCCGTAATTTCACCGGCCGGCTGCTGACACTGCTGATGGCCGTAATAATGGCTTCATCGGCATTCGCCGCGCCTGTTCAGAAGGTTAAGTGGAGCACTTCGGTCGACTCGCTGTCGCCCACCGAGGGAGTGCTGAAATTCACTGCCGAGATAGACCCTACCTATCATATATACGGCATGGTGCACGAGGGCGACCCCTCTCAGCCGATACAGTACACCGAATTCAGCTTCGATGCGGTCGAAGGGCTTGAGTTCATGGGCAATCCCACAAGCAGTGTGCCTGTGAAACGCGAGTACGACGATGTACAGAAACTCGAGACTCCCGTCTACGAAGGCACGGTGGTGTTCTCACAGCCGTTCAGATGGACAGGCAAGGGCGCCGTGGATATTAAAGGCAAAGTACGCTGCATGGCTTGCGATGCCAGCAGCTGCACTCCTCCGTTCAACTACCGTTTCGATGTTGTTTTCGGAAACTCGTCGGCCGGTGTAGCCCAGGCAACACCTCCGGTACAGGCCGAACAGCCTGCAGCCGTATCGTCGGCTGCACCGTCGGTGGCCAACAGCGGCTGGTGGGAACCCGTCGATATGGAAAGCGCCGTCGATACCGACCAGCCGTCGGCATGGATGATACTCCTCATCGGTTTCGCAGGCGGTCTGCTGGCACTGCTCACGCCGTGTGTATGGCCCATGATACCGATGACCATGAGCTTCTTCCTCAAAAAAGGACGTAGCCGCAGCAAATCGATAGCCGATTCTGTCACATATGGCGGAAGCATAGTAGTTATCTATCTTGTGCTCGGCCTAGG
>JAIDBM010000312.1 GCA_029056365.1 Muribaculaceae bacterium
GTCTGTGAGTGTGTCGCTTGAAACCTCGCGCTCTAATGCAAGAGCCTCAAGAGTTGCTCTCAGCGCGGCCAGTTTCTGGTCGGCATCGGAAAGCTTGCGGCGCTCGACTTCCACTACGGCTGCCGGGGCCTTGCTCACAAAACGTTCGTTCGAAAGTTTTTTCTCAACCGATGCCTTGAATCCTACAAGATAATCAATTTCCTTATTGATGCGGGCACGTTCGGCCTCGACATCGATACTGTCGGCAAGCGGCACATTATATTCGGTAGTGCCCACAAGGAACGACGCCGCAGCGGCATCTTTCTCAGCTGCGGCATTGAACTCGCTCAGATTGCCGAGCTTCTTCACCATTTCACGTGTTACCGCTTCGATTCCCTCGCCCACCACATTGAGCACAAGCGACTCCTTGGGCGCTATATTCTTGGCTGCCCGCACTCCGCGTATGCCGGCTATGATTTCCTGAGCGTTCTCGACCTGCGCCAGCAGACGTTCATCTACTTCTCCGGCCTCCGGCATCGGAGCGTACATAATCGATTCACCGGGCTTGCGGTCGGCCAGATTCTGCCACAGCTCCTCGGTGATAAACGGCATGAACGGATGCAGCAGACGGAGCAGACGGTCGAAATAGTCGAGGGCCTCCGACAGAGTCTTCCCGTCGACCGGACTGCCATAGGCAGGCTTGATCATTTCGAGATACCACGATGAATAGTCATCGCGCAGCAGACGGTATACCGCCTTCAGTGCATCGTTGATACGGAACTTCTCGAAATCATCGTTCACCTCGGCGATGGTGGCGTTGAGACGGGCCTCGAACCATCGGGCGGCCAGGGCCGATACCTCAGGCTGCGCAAGCGACTCATCGGTTTCCCAGCCAAGCATCAGACGGAACGAGTTCCAGATTTTGTTGCAGAAATTACGGCCCTGCTCCACAAGCTTATCGTCGTACATTATGTCGTTGCCGGCCGGAGCGGCGAGCATAAGGCCCATGCGCACACCATCGGCGCCATATGTCGATATAAGATCGAGCGGATCGGGCGAATTGCCAAGCATCTTCGACATCTTGCGTCCGATTGCATCGCGCACTATTCCGGTGAAATACACATTGTCGAACGGCTTGTCGCCGGCATATTCATATCCGGCCATAATCATTCTGGCCACCCAGAAGAATATGATGTCGGGACCGGTAACCAGTGTGGCCGTCGGATAATAGTATTTCATTTCCTCGTTGTCCGGATCGAGTATGCCGTTAAACAGAGTTATGGGCCAGAGCCATGAGCTGAACCAGGTGTCAAGGGCGTCTTCGTCCTGACGCAGGTCGCCCGGCTGCAGGTCGTCTCTGCCACTTTCCTTACGGGCCTTCTCAAGCGCCTCGGCGGCGGTCGGTGCTACTGCTATGCGTGTCTCGCCGTCGGCATCCTCATAATAGTAAGCCGGAATACGGTGTCCCCACCACAGCTGGCGGCTGATGCACCAGTCCTGGATGTTCTCGAGCCACAGGCGATAGGTGGTCTTGTATTTTTCGGGCACGAAACGTATTATGTCATTCTCAACCGGGGGCAGTGCGATTTCGGCGAAATGCTTCATTTTTATAAACCACTGCAGCGACAGGCGCGGTTCGATGGGCACCTTGGTACGTTCCGACAGACCAACCTTGTTCACATAGTCCTCGACCTTCTCCATAAGGCCGGCGGCTTCCAGATCGACTGCTATCTGCTTGCGTACGTCAAAGCGGTCCATGCCCACATAAAGCGGCGATACATCGCTTACAGTACCGTCTTCGTTGAAAATGTCGATAGTCTCGAGATTATGTGTCTTGCCCAGCATGTTGTCGTTTTTGTCGTGGGCGGGAGTAACCTTCAGACAGCCGGTGCCGAAATCTATTTCCACATAGCGGTCTTCGATAACAGGAATCACACGGTTCACCAGAGGCACAATCACCTTCTTGCCCTTTAGCCAGGTGTTCTTGGGGTCCTTGGGGTTGATACACATGGCGGTATCGCCCATAATGGTTTCGGGGCGGGTGGTGGCCACAACGGCATAGCGGCGACCTTGTGCATCGCGGTGCACCACTTCCTCCTCGCTGCCGGTCTCGCCGGTTAAATCATCGTCGGCAAGATAGTAGCGGAGATAATACAGTTTCGACTGTTCTTCCTCGAAGAATACTTCATCGTCGGATATGGCGGTACGGTTCTGGGGGTCCCAGTTCACCATGCGCATGCCACGGTAGATAAGCCCCTTGTCGTAAAGGTCGCAGAACACTTTGATTACCGATTCGCTGCGAGTCTCGTCCATGGTGAAGGCAGTGCGGCTCCAGTCGCACGAAGCGCCGAGTTTGCGCAACTGCTGCAGAATGATTCCGCCATATTTCTCAGTCCACTCCCAGGCGTGTTTCAGGAACTCCTCGCGGCTGATATCGGTCTTCTTTATACCATCGGCGGCAAGTTTGGCTATCACCTTTGTCTCGGTAGATATGGAGGCATGGTCGGTACCCGGCACCCAGAGGGCGTTTTTGCCCTGCATTCGGGCGCGACGCACCAGAATATCCTGTATGGTGTTGTTGAGCATGTGGCCCATGTGCAGCACACCGGTTACATTTGGCGGCGGTATTACAATTGTATAGGCAGGCCGATTGTCGGGATGCGACTCAAACAGTCGGTTTTCCATCCAGTAGTCGTACCATTTCTGCTCTACATCGGCAGGATTGTATTTGGTTGCTAATTCTTTCATAACTGCAGTTTTTGTTTCGAACTGCAAAATTACTATTTTTTTTTCATTTTTCAAGTATAATGTATTTCGAATGCCGCCAGGAACGAGAGTAACATCGGTGGAGTAACGTCGGCGACCCCGCCGACGACTTGCACAGTATTAAGAACCCTGGTAATCTCCATTAAAACACCATAGCCTCTGCACAAATTTAAGACTATAGAACTATAGTACTATAGATTTTCTCTGGTTCTATTGTTCTTTAGTCTATGCTTCATACAAACACCATAGCCACTGCACAAATTTAACTATAGTTATTTGCAAAAAAAAAAGGCGCTTACGCGCCATGCCACCACATCTGGACTCTGTCCCAGAGTGAAAGATCCGGTTCCTTGATATGTATCGAAACCTTGTTGTTCGACTTATTGAGAAATATTATCGATGAATGAAGAACAATGGCAACCCACTCTTCGAAAGGCACTATGGCATGTATTCGGCTTAATGGAATGCGATGGAACGGCGATGCCGGATCAATGCTTCCGATCTGCATTGTATCGTTCTCTATGTCTATATTAATGCCATGATGGTCGGCGACACTATCGAAAAGCAAAATGAAATCAAGACAATCCGGACTCTTGGGTAGCTTGGCGTACTTCTTATATAGTGTTTCGATGACTTTCTTTGTAATCATGTCAGTGATGAATTGTATATTTTTGAGATTCGTATATCTCTATAACCACTGAAAGGGAGCATTGTTGAACGGTTCAGACGCGAAAGCGTCATTTGTCACAATATTGTAACGTTTACGGCTTCCACTCCGCGGAGTGGAAGCCGTAAACGTTACAATATTGTGACAAA
>JAIDBM010000313.1 GCA_029056365.1 Muribaculaceae bacterium
CTGAGCCGCCGGAACAGTCTACTTTTGTCGTGCGACGGCATGCCGAGATAGCTTTTAAGGTTGGAGTGAACGCTTGTGAAGTCGGCGTCAAGCGAGTTTACGGTGCGCTTCCATATTATGCGTCCTTTGTCGAGAAGCACAAGCGCTGCATCGCCCCGGACAAGCGATTTGAGTTCCGTGTCATCGGCGGAATATACATCGAAATCGGGCAGAGAGAGGTCGGCCCATTCTTCTACAGTCTGCCACGGAGCGCCTACAAGGCCGATTGTTTCTCCGCCGCCTGCTTTCACAGTGGCGGCCACCTCGTTTACGAAACGTGAGCGGCTGAGATAATGCAGACCCGGGTCGGCCACAACCACAAGCATAAGTGTGCCGTCGTGCGTTATCAGTTCGCTGCCCAAGTCGTCGCCCGATGCATCGTATATTCCGAAGCCCGATGTTCCTGACGGTGCGATGTTGTTTTCCCGCCGTACAAATTCCCAGCTGCTGTCGGGAAGATTGTCGATGGAGAAAGACTGCTGTACGCCGTTTTTGGAGTACACGAATGAAATCCCGTCGGCATCATCGCTGCCGTCGGGAGAGGCAAGTGCGGCGGCGAGGTCGGTTCCTACAGGATATATCCGGAAGTCGACAAGCGGCTGCACGTTGTATCCGTATAAAGCCAGAGTAAGAATGTAGGCCGATGTGAGTGTGATGGCAATCCATTGTGTGGCCGGTCTGAACAGCCAGGCACCGTGTTTGTTGCCGAGATAGAAAAGGCCGGCTATGGCCGCGCAGATTACAATGTTTTTCAGGAGAGTCGCCGTGTTCGAAACAATTATGAAATCGCCGAAACATCCGCAGTCGGCCACGGGGTCGGCCACGGCGATGTATATTGTCAGCGGAAGCATGAATGCCATTACGGCGGCAGCGCTCCACAGGGCCATACGGCGAAGCATTCCGCACAGCAGACATACGCCGGTAATGAACTCGAACGCCGACAGCGCTATTGCCGCGCACAGTATTAGTTCGCGCGGCTCGTTAATGCTCCATACCGAAAGGTATTCCTCGATTTTATAGATAAAGCCCCAAGGGTCGATGCTTTTCGACCATCCTGACACTATAAACGCTCCGCCCGCTATAAGGCGGCATATCCACAGCAGCACAGAGGCATATGCCGGAAAGCTGTTGTTATTGGATTTGACAGATGTCATCGCTGAGTTTGATAATGCCGAACACGGCATAGTTTATCATGTCGAAGTAGTTGGCGTCGATGCCTTCCGATACTTCGGTGTGCCCGTTGTGGTCTTCGATTTCCTTGGTGCGTTCGAGCTTCATGAGTATGAGGTCGGTATACGACAGCACCCGCATGCCCCTCCATGCCTCGTCGTAGTCGTGGTTTTTGGCTATCATCAGCTCTCTGGCTTCGCGGGCGATTGAATCGTATATCGCGGCGGCTTCTCCGGCGGTCATGTCTTTAGTGTCGGAATAACCGTGGCGAAGCTGTATTATGCCTATGATTCCGTAGTTTACAATGGCTATGAATTCCGGCAGTATGCCCTCGCCGACTTTCGACACACCTTTGGTTTCAAGCGAGCGTATGCGTTTGGCCTTTATGAAAATCTGGTCGGTGACAGCCGCCGGGCGCATTATGCGCCACGAAGCGCCATAATCCTTAAGTTTGGCTGTGAACACATTCCGGCATATATCCAGTGCGAGGTCGAACTGGGCGTTTGTATCGCTGTTATTCATAATCTTTTTTTATTTGTTTGCAAAGTTACGAAAATATAGGCATTGCGGCAATAGCCGGAGCAGACAGAATAGCCGGAATGCACCTCGGGGCGGAAACGGGTTTTGAACCGGTTCCGCTCCGAAGTGTATTCCGAGTCAGAAATTATTCAGAAATTATATTGTATCGATGCCTCAAGGCGGTTGGCGTGTCCCGAAGTTCCGCCGATGTCGTTGCGCCGTCCCCAGAGGTATTCAAGGCCGAACTGCAGGTCCGGGCCGACATTATAGAAGGCCGTGAATGCCGCATACTGGCCGTAGCGGTAACTGTCGGCCGCCATATATCCGAGGTCGTAGGCCCGCGCCTGACTGTAGCATGCGGAGAGCAGCAGCGGTTTTATCGGCTGATACGATAAGCCGGCTGTCCATGCGAAGGTGCCCGGAGCCTGCAGTTTTCCTGTGCCGTCGGGCACAAGGTCGTATCCGTTGCCTCCGAGGTCGTTCACATAGGCTGCTATGCCATGGCCGTAGGTGGCATGGCCGAAGAGTTCCATTCCGGCGCCGATGTTCGCTACTGAGCTGAATTGTACGCCCCAGCCGGTGGCAAAGTGGTTTTTGCCGTTGAGGAGGTCGCGGTACGACAGTTCTCTCAGCAGAGCCGATGCGCGTATGTGGCTGTCGCCACCCCACGCGTATTGAACATACAGCGGTATGTCGGGGAACCGCTGGGAAATCGCATCGGTCTGAGGTGCGAGGGTATAGTCGGCTTCCGGCAGTTCAACCGATATGGCGCCCGACAGACCTTTGTATGACGGAGTTTTGTACTGAAACATCATGTTTTTGGCTCCGACTTGTCCGCTGGGTCCTTCGTTGTCGACCGTAGGAGCCTCTGCTGCGGCATCGGCGAAAGTCGAGCGGCCTTTTCCAATAAGGAATCCGCCGACACTCACATAGGCCTGTTTCAGTTTTAGTCCGTAGTTTCCGTTGTTGCCGGTGAAATTAGTCTGTACGTATACAGTAACGCGACCGATACGTGTCTGTTTTGTAACGAGCTTCAGAAAAATCGAAGTGTTTGTAGCATCGGCTCCGAAGCGGTTTCTCATGGCCGGACTGGCAGGAGTGGGTATGTCGTAGGTAACGAAGCCTTCGTTGTCGATGGCTCCGTTCATGTCGTACATTGCCACGGCATTTACAGCGCCGCCGATGCCGAGTGCTCCGCGTCCTTCGCGGTCGAGAAACAGAAAGCGTGGCGCACCGGGGTCGTTGTACGAGAGGTCTTCGCGCGAGTAAAGTATGGCCACCTGATCTTTGTTTTCCGGTGTGATTTCGCCTGAAAGCACAATGGCTCGTTGCGGAATAAGCAGTGTGTCGGCGTAATGCGGAGTAACGGCTACAGCAGCCGGTGCTGCGGCACAGGCTGCCATAGCGAGCATAATGCGTGTAAATTTTTTCATTATTGCAAAAAGTAAAAGTTTGTTATGAATCTATAACAAACGCCTTTTGCAATTGTTCGTTAAACAAGCAGCATTATGCGGTATGCCATAAAGGCCACAAGCCATGCCACCGCAGTGTTGTACAGCACCGAAAATGCGCCCCAGCGCCAGCTGCCGGCCTCGCGCGAGATGGCTATGACGGTGGCTACGCACGGGCAGTACAGCAAAATGAAAATCATGAAAGCCAGAGCGGATGCATCGGTGAAATCGGGTTTGCCTGTCGACGGCGATGGTGCGGTGAGCCGTTCGCCCAGTCGGGCATCGCTCACTTCTTCGTTGTCTGTATACAATACTCCGAGTGTCGAAACCACGATTTCTTTCGCCGGCACCCCGGCGAGGGCCGCCACAGTGGCACGCCAGTGGAATCCGAGCGGCTCCATAAGCGGATTCACAGCCTTTCCGAGAATCTGCAGATATGAGTCGCGGCTGAAATCTATGGCGCTGTCATCGGCATAAGCCTCGGTATGCGGCGCTGACACGGCGTCGGGAGAGTCGTGCAAGGGGAAGTAATTGAGTGCCCATACGACAATGCTTGCCACAAGTATGGTTCCGCCCATCTTGCGCAGATACTGCTGTCCTTTGCCCCATGTATGTCGCAGCGATGCCTTCATTGTGGGCAGTCGGTATGGCGGAAGTTCCATCACAAACGGAGTTTCATCGGAGGTAAAGAGGAAACGGCGTAGCAGCCGTGCGGTTATCACAGCCACCACTATTCCAAGCACATACATGCCGGAGAACACAAGCACGGCATGCGAGGGGAAGAACGTGCCTGTGAGCAGCACGTAGATAGGCAGGCGGGCCGAGCACGACATGAACGGATTGATGAGTATCGTTATCAGGCGGCTGCTGCGGCTTTCAATGGCTCTCGAAGCCATTATGGCCGGCACGTTGCAGCCGAATCCCATAATCAGCGGTATGAACGATTTTCCGTGCAGGCCTATACGATGCATTATCTTGTCCATGATAAAGGCTGCGCGGGCCATGTAGCCGGAGTCTTCCATGAATGAAATGCAGAAATACAGAATCAGAATGTTGGGCAGGAACACAATCACACCGCCTACACCTCCGATTATGCCATCGGCGATGAGATCTTTCAGAGGCCCGTCGGACATGTTTCGCTGAGCCGTTTCGCTGAGCCACGACACTCCGCTTTCTATCCAGTCCATGGGGTATTGGCCCAGGGCGAAGGTGAGCCAGAATATTCCGAACATCACCATGAAGAACAGCGGAAATCCGAATAGCTTGTTGGTGACAAATGCGTCGATTATGTGAGATGAATCGTTCTGGTTACGTTCGCCAGGTTCCATTGTTTCGTGAAGG
>JAIDBM010000314.1 GCA_029056365.1 Muribaculaceae bacterium
TCGGGTCGATACGTTTTATCTCGGCCGCACTCGCCTTAAGCCATTCGGCAAAGGGTTTCTTGCCTGCTTCCGAAAATGCACGCCGATCATTGGCTATCTGACAGCTCATTATGGCAGGCGACTGGCTGTAAGGCTTTCCTGTGACCGAACTGGTGCGTCCGACAATGGCACGCAGATGGTTCATCGACATTTCCTTGGCTTTGTCGTCGAACACGAACTGAGCCACAAAGTCCATATATTCGGGATAGCTTGTAAGCGCCGGAACCGGACATTCGCCTCTGCCCGCCCATTCGAGATAGCTGCCGTAACCGCCGCTCCATTCCCAGGCGTTGTTAAGATAAAGCACCGCCTTCATGTCGCGGCGCTCCAGCTCGGCCAACAGCCAGTCGAGCCCCTCGAGCAGCTGTTCGTTGTACTCGCCCGGTTTCCGTTCAAGTGTAGGCTCGATATGCGAGGCGATGCTTTTGTCGCCCTGTCCGCCCACGAGTATGCGCAGATTGTCGATGCCAAGCGCCTGCAGACTGTCGAGTTCGGCCGTAAGGCGCCGACGGTCGCCGCCCTGACCTTCCGATGCGAGTATCACTCCGTACCAGAGGTTGGTTCCCACATAGCGATACGGTTTGCCTGCGACCGTAAATTCTCCGTCCGACACCCTTACGAATCGCGGTGCCTTTGCCCGGAACGGAACAAGCGGCATTCCCATAAGGTCTTTCACCTTGCCTATGGCGAAGTTCTTGAAACAATAACGCACTTCGTCGATATACGGAACTTCGTCCGGAGCCTCTACTATTATAGTACGGTCGTTCCAGTCTTCGGTGGCGCGGGCGGGATAAAATTTCCCGTCCGGTCCGGCGACTTCGAAGCCGGGCAGCTCATCGTTCGGCGTAAAGCCTGCATCGGCATTGGTGAAGTGCAGTATCGCCTTCCGGCCCTGCAGCTCCATGTGGCTGTATTGCGGATAGCTGTCGGGCAGACCCTCGATTCCATATGTGCGTCTGGCGGCCATCCATGCCATGCGCTCTCCAATCTCACGTTTGCGCGAGGCGTGTATATCGTGCAGTTCATCGGGATTCACGAGGTCGCTGGTGCAAACGATTCCGCTGTTCGGCAGCAGCCGCGCGGCCTTGTGCTGACATTCGCGGAATTCGGCGGCATTGGTTCCTTCGGGGTTTCCATAATCCCATCCGGGAAGCTCCACGAAATAAAAAGGCAGATTGCCCAGATTCCATTCCTTGCGCCAGCGTTCCACCATATCGGCCTGATGCTGCGGATATTCATACTCACGCCCCACGTTGCTTTCGCCCTGGTTCCATATGAATCCGCGCACGTTATATCCGATAAGCGGGTGCAGCATGGCGTTGTACATCACATTTATGCGCTCCCATTCGTTAAGAGTGGAATCGCGTTCCGCGTCCACGCTCCAGCCCTGATATGTGTCGAGTATGTCCTTGGGCATCCAGCCTTCGACCTTACTGCCGCCATACGCGCAGCTTATAATGCCCACAGGCACATCGAGCAAGTCGGAAAGTGTCTGAGCGAAATGATATCCCAGTGCGGAAAAGTCGTCCGCGTTGGCCGGACACGATTTCTTCCACTGCGCGTCGAAATCGTACTGCGGCTCATAGCTGGCGAGTTTCGGCACCGTAAGGAAACGTATGCCGGGGTATTTTCCGCTATAGGCTATTGTCTGCGCCGCCCCTTCTATGGGCTGTGTCCAGAATCCGCGCAACGGCATTTCCATATTGCTCTGTCCGCTTGCAAGCCACACTTCGCCCACGAGCACATTGTTTATCGTGCGCTTGTTCTTGCCATCGCTGAGAGTGATAGTGTAATTCTCATATGATGCCGCCGGCGTGGGGATTGTAAGCTGCCATCGGCCATCGGATCCGGTTTTTGCCTTTACGACTCGTCCGCTCCACGAAGGAGTGACGCTTACGGTGCTTCCGACCGGAGCGGTACCCCATATGCGGGCATCGCTATTCTGCTGCAGCATCATATTGTCGCTGAAAAACGAAGGCAATTCAAGTGCCGCAACTTCTGGCACGCAACAACACAGCATAAGTGCGGCGGCCATAGCATCTGTCATCTTTATCATGGTAAAATATTTTATCACAAAGATATGACATTTATTTCACACACGCGCACGCGAAATGCCGTTTTGTCAATTCTCCGCTAAAATAGTGTCATAGCCGTTTATATAGCCATACTCCAACAAAGTCAGGCTCCAACAAAGCCAGGCTCCGGGTCACACAAGTATGCGGTGCCGCTTGTAGGTTTCTCTGAACTCGCGCGGCGAACATCCTTTCTTTTTTCTGAATATGCGGTTGAAATGGCTCACATTATTAAATCCGCAGTCGTAGCATATCTCGGCAACCGACATCGAGCTGTCGGCAAGCAGCCTGGTGGCGTTGCCGAGGCGTATGTCTATCATGTAATCCGATATCGACCGTCCGGTGCGCAGCTTGAAGAAGCGACTGAACGCAGTGGGCGACATACCCACCAGTCCGGCGAGTTCATTCAGGCGTATCTCCTCTTTATAATGTTCCTGTATATACATCTGCACCTTATGCACCCGGCGGGAATCCACACTTGCCGGAGCATTGGTGAACGATGAACTCGAAAGCACTCTGTAATCATCGCTTTCGGCAAGCTCGTGCAGCATCATCACAAGCTGTATCATGCGGTCGAATCCGACTGCCATTTTGGTGATGTTGTCGAGATGTCCGTACACCCGCATAATGGTCTCGAGTCCGAAGCATATGCCGTTGCTCGACCTGTCGAGCATCTTGCGAATGCTGTCCATTGTGGTTTTGTTGAGAAACGAATCTCCGAAAAGATCTCGCGAGAACTGCAATGTGATTTCGCGTATGCGCTTGCTCTGGCATTCGCCCTGCTCCCAGGCGTGCTCTATTCCATTCCCCACGAGCACAAGGTCGAAATCGCCGATCTGCTCGATGGAGTCGCCCACTACACGACGGGCGCCGGAACAATGCGACACAAAATTCAGTTCGAATTCGGCATGACGGTGTATCGGGTAGTTGAACGAGTCCTTATATCGGTCGATGAGGTAAAAACTATCCTTTTCTGAAAGTGGTGTGATTTCTGTAATGATTTTGGTGTTAGGGTTATGCATGGTATGTTACAGTCAACCGTATAGACGGCGTTCAAAAATTATATTATCCAGGCCTGTTACGCTGCAAAATTATAAATAAAAACTTTACCCCCCCCCCGTTTTTAACATCGTTTAACTTTATTAGTATCTGTTAGCATATAATATTAATATAATATTATTGTATCAGGATTCCTTGTTATGGCTCCATGTCAAAATAGTGCGCAGGTTACAAAAAACAGGGCATTTCATAAATTGAGCGCATTTTGCTTTAATAGTGTCAGATTACAAGAAAAATTAGCTCTAACTTTGCCATCGAAATATCTCCGGCGCGTCTGCCGCATACCATGATACCTAATAATAATTTTTTACATAAAATTTATCGATTATGAAAATCTTTACCTCACTTCTTGCCATGAGCGCTCTGGCAATCGGTTCAGCCTCGGCTGCCGTGCCCGCCGGCTATGAGCTTGCACAGGAATGGAAAGCCGATGCCCCGATGGCCATCACAAAAAACTGGAACACAATTCTTGAAGTTCCCGCCGCCGCTTTCGACAAAGTATTCGAAAAATCATATTTCGTGATGCACTTCACCGACTGCGGAGCCAATCCTCAGGCACAGGTAGCAGTGAAACTCGACGATGACGCCTGGACATGGACTCAGCTCAACGACTATGGCGACATTGCCGACAACACTTTTGAAATCTCGCTTGAAGAAGGTGTTGAATACAGCGAAGAAACAGCCGAAACACTTGTTGCCGCCCTGGAAGCACACGGCTTGTATCTCAAGGGCGCCGACTTCTCGCTCACCGGCATCGACACTTACAATCCTGTAGGACAAGGCCCCGCCAGCCCCCTCGACGGCTACGATCTCACTTCGGAATACGTGCTGCCCGAACCCATCGTGGCCGACAACTGGAAATCGATGTTCGAAATTCCCGCTTCTGTTTTCAAAGGCCTGACCGACACCTCTGTAATACGCTTTGTGTTCTCGGAATGCGGCGTTGAAGGCCAGGCGCAGATTGTCTACAAGGCCGATGACGCCAACTGGACATGGACTCAGCTGAGCGACTATGAAAACTTCAAGGGCAAAGACGAATATCTGCTGCCGATGAGCGCATGGGAAGATCCCGCCGATGCTGCAGCCGGACTCAAGGCACACGGCATGATTCTCAAAGGCAAGGAGTTCACACTCGACAAAATCGAAATCTACAACATCAAAGGCACTGTCGACCCCATAAAGAAACTCAAAGTAACTTACACCTGGGAACCCACCGCCCCCATGGTATGCGACAAGGCATGGAGCACCGAAGTGGCTATTCCCGCCGCAGCCTTCAAGACCCTTACCGATGTATCCACAATCCGCTTCGGCTTCATCGACTGCGAGGGCGGACAGATTCAGATTGCCACCAAAACCGCCGATGGCGCCTACACCTGGACCCAGCTCAACGACTACACCGACATCATGGCCGGCATAGCTGAAATCACAATCGCCGAAGGCGCTGACGAAGCAGGATGCACCGCAGCCGAACTCGTACAGATGATTTCATCGAACGGCATAATACTCAAGGGTCAGAAATTCAGCCTCGTAAAGGTTGAAATCCTCAACCCCGAAGGAACTGTTGTTGAAAAACCCGAAGAACTCGAAGTTGTTGACACCTGGACCGCCACATCACCCATGGTAATAACCAGCTGGAGCAGCACCGAACTTGAGATTCCCGCTGCGGCATTCGTCAAGGCCACCGAAAAATCGACCTTCCGTCTGCACTTCACCGACTGCGCCGGCGGTCAGGTACAGGTAGTATACAAAGCCGATGACAACGACTGGACATGGACTCCGATGAACGACTACGGCGACATTGCCGACAACCAGTTTGAAATCAGCCTCGCCGACGGAGCGAAAAATGCCGACCAGACAACCGCTCACGCTCTTGCAGGACTGCAGGCACACGGCATGTATCTCAAAGGCCAGAAGTTCACATTCACTTCAATCGACATCCTCAACCCGAAGGGAACCAGCGGCGTAGGCAACATCGCCGTTGAAACTCCGGCAATCGACTGGAACGCACCCGTAGAGGTTTACACCACAAGCGGTGTACGCGTAAGCGAAATGACTCCCGGACAGCTCTATATCGTTCGCCAGGGCACCAACGTAGCAAAAGTTGTAAAGTAATTTTAGGTTTATATTTCTCGGAAAACGCGGCAACTGCAATGTTGCCGCGTTTTTTCATAATAGCATTTTTGCAAAAACCGTGCTAATATAAACAAACAACTTTATAATCCGAATTCCTAACTTTGCAACATATAACAACTAACTGTTACCGCATGAAAAAATTCTTTACTCTTTTTGCAAGCGCAGTGCTTGCCGCAGGCAGCATGATGGCACAGGACGTCATCGCCACTGTCGACTGCCCCGCCAGTAAAAACAACCCCGAAGGCACCGAAGACCTCGGCTACTACTTCAAAAAAGGCTGGAGCACCAAGCCCTTTGACCTCGACTTCAAAGTCGACGGCGAAGTAAAAGGCATGGACGGCAAATACTTCGAAAACGCAAGCGTAGGCGACATTCTCCGCTTCTACTACACAATCGATAAAGAATTAGCCACCGAAGAATCGCCCGCACAGATACAGCTCGCCGCCAAAATAGGCGAAGACTGGACATGGACACAGATGTTCGACTCCGTGATTCTGCCCGACACCCCCTACTGGGACTACACCATAGGCGAATCACAGACCACATATGTAGACTACCGCGACGAAAACGACGATGTGTTCAACAGCGCCGAAGAAGAACTCGAAGGTCTCAAACAGTCGGGCATCGTAGTGAAAGGACAGTTGTTCTGGCTCAAGAAAATCGAACTCATCTCAGAGGGTGAACCCGGAGCCGGCATCGGCAACATATCGGCAGACTCCGACAAAGCAGCAGAAATATACACCACCACAGGTATACGTGTGAATAACATGACTCCCGGACAAATCTACATAGTCCGTCAAGGCAGTCAGGTTTCCAAAGTTATCAGATAATAGTCACTGATTCACCTTGCAAGGCGGCCCCTCCGGAGCCGCCTTGTCTTGTTTTGCAAAATAGTGTCAATATCTGCATTAATATGCAGTATTAATTACCGGACGTTTTACGAAATTTGCACACGAAAGAGCAAATACCAATCAAAACATAGACCTGATAAACATGAAAAAAACTATCCTTGGCCTTCTGCTATTGCTTACCGGCTTCTCGGCATACGCCGCCGAACGGGCCGTGACAGTATGGGAAGGCGAGTTCTACACCGACAAACAAAAAAATTCCGGAGCATGGACAAACTGGGCCAATATGCTCAACCTGGGTCCGGAACTCTGGCCGCAGATAGCAGCCGGCGACCGTATCGTTTTCCACGGACACACCCGTGAGGACGCAACAGGCGCCACACAGCTGCAGATTGCCTACACCGATGCCTCAAACGACTATTCGTGGGAAACACTTGTGGACTACGCCGATCTCAACGGCACATACACACTTGAGGTGAACGCTCAGAATGTAAACATCATACGTTCGGGTATTATAATCAAGGGCCAGAATGCCGTTCTCAACAAAGTGGTATGGCACACCAACAGCGAAGGTGGCTCGACCGAAATAACCGAAGGCAACTTCAAGGTACGCGGCACCAAAATCTACGATGCAAAGAACAACGAGTTCGTAATGCGTGGCGTAAACTATTCGTGGTGCTGGCAGCGAGGCAACGAAACATCGGTGATTCCCGCCGCAAAACGCATCGGCTGCAATACAATTCGCATTCAGCTCGGCGACGGCAAGAAATACCACAAGCCTTCGGCGCAGGAACTCGAATACCTTATCACTCTGTGCGAACAGAACAAGCTTGTGGCAATGTTCAACACCCACGATGAAACCGGCTCCAACGATGTTGAAGACCTGCGCCGCGCCGTGAACTTCTGGATTGAGATGAAAGATGTGCTCAACCGACACACAGCCACCACCATAGTGAACATATCAAACGAATGGTTCGGACAATGGAACAACGCACAGGGCTGGGCCGACGGCTACAAGGAAGCGATTCCGGCACTGCGCAAAGCAGGCCTGAAAAACATGCTTGTGGTCGATGCCGCCGGATACGGCCAGTGGCCCCAGAGCATTTTCAGCAAAGGCGCGGAAGTAGCCGCGACCGACACCGACAAGAACACTGTGTTCTCAATCCACTTCTATCAGGACGCCGGAGGCACTGATTCCAAGGTGCGCGACAACATCGACCGTGCGCTCAACATCGGCATACCGGTTATCGTTGGCGAATTCGCCTACCGTCACCAGGGCCACGACATCGCCTACCAGACCATCATGGACTATTGCCAGGAAAAGAAAGTGGGCTGGCTTGTATGGTCGTGGACCGGCAACGGCGGCGGCACCGAGGAATGCGACATGTTCGGCAGCTACGACGACAGCCAGTACAAAGAAAACGGCACACGCACCGTAAAAGGCAAGAACGGCATAATGGAAACCTCGGTAGAATGCTCCATTTACAACAAAACACCGGGCGGCGATGAACCCATCGAACCGGTCGACCCCATAGACCCCACTCCAGGCGATGACGACAATCTTGTGCTCGTAGGCTCGTTCGACTTCAATCCGGCCGCCGACCCCAACAGGTGGAAAGACATAATCCGCATCGAGGAAAGCGCCTTCCAGAATGTAAACGAAAAGAGCATCATCCGACTCATAATGTCGGAAAACAACGGTGCACAGATGCAGTTTGTGGTTCAGCTGCCTCCAGAATACACCTGGACCCAGCTATGCGACTACGAAAACATAGCCGACAGCCCCTACGACCTCAAAATTGCAGACATTCCTCTGATGAGCGAAAAAGTGAGCGCAAGCGAGGCCATTACAGGTCTGAAATTCTACGGTCTGTCGATCAAAGGCCAGAACTTCAAACTCTCGAGATGCGAGGTCTACAACCCCGGCACCACCGGAATCGAAAACATCAGCGGCGAAGCCACAACATTCGACTTCAACCAGCCTTTCGAGATATACACCCTCACCGGCCGACGCGTTGCCGATATGACTCCCGGCACAATATATATACTGCGCCAGGGCAACATTGTAACAAAACACATAGCCCGATAAAACAAGGCAATCGCCCGACTAAAAAAACGCCACAGATTTTTTCTGTGGCGTTTTTTTAGTCGGTTCATCAAAAAGCGCACGGCCTCAAAAGCACAAAATTCCATAAAATACAGCAAGCGATAAGCAAGATAAGGCGGATTTTTGTTAAATTTGCAATATGATACGCAAACTTGTACACGCCGCCAGAACATGGATACGCCACCGACGCGAACCACTGCGTCTGGAATTCGTGCTTACCGACCACTGCAACCTCAACTGCAAAGGCTGTACACACTATTCCCCTCTGGCGCCGAAGGAATTCGAGGATATCGACACGCTGTCGAAGTCCAT
Organism: Muribaculaceae bacterium; assembly: GCA_029056365.1. Taxonomy (GTDB): domain Bacteria; phylum Bacteroidota; class Bacteroidia; order Bacteroidales; family Muribaculaceae; genus CAG-873. The sequence continues at coordinate 8,571 of JAIDBM010000314.1, forward strand.
GATGCATCTCGGACAAATAGCCGGGCACAAAATCCGCCGTGCATATCTCATTGGCGGCGAACCTCTGCTGTATCCGCAGCTTACAGAAGCTATGGCGGCACTGCGTCTGGCCTTTCCAAAGGCCAGACTTTACATATTCACAAACGGCATAGCGCTGCCGGGAATGAAAGCAGCATTCTGGAACGCCTGCCGACGACTGCACTACACAATAGCCGTGACACGCTATCCGATACGCTTCGACTATGACGCGGCAATCGAACTGTGCCACAAAGAAAAAGTGGAATGCGAAGTATTCGGCGACCGGTCGATGGCCGACTCGTTCTTCCGCTTCCCGCTTGACCCCGAAGGACGGCAGAACCCCAGAATGTCGCATTTCAAATGCTACAACTTCGGATGCCTGTCGGTGATAGGCAACAAACTGTATCCATGTTCGATAAGCGCCTGCGTGAAGCATCTCAACAATACTTGCGGAACCAGTTTCAGCCACACTCCGGCCGACTGGCTGAACGTGAGCGACATCACATCGGTAAAACAAATAAAGGCCCTGCGCAACCGTCCGGTGCCGTTCTGCCGCTACTGCATACTGCCGCCGGCAACCGTAAAATACGGTCCCAGCCGCCGCGAAGCCTGCGAATGGCTCTGAACGCAGGCCAGAACCAGCATGACAATAACAAAAACACAAAATAAATATGAAACCTCTTATAATGGTAACCAACGATGACGGCGTGAACGCCCCCGGACTCTACCGTCTGATCGACGTGCTCAAGGAATTCGGAGAAGTCATCGCCGTGGCCCCGGCACAGCCACAGAGCGGAATGTCGTCGGCTATTTCCGTAAATAAGGCATTGCGCATAAACGCACTGCCCGACTACGGACAGACAAGGGTGTTTTCGGTAAACGGAACTCCGGTCGACTGTGTAAAACTCGGACTGGCCGCCGTGATGCCGCGAAAACCCGACTTCCTGTTCTCCGGAATAAACCACGGCTCCAACTCAGGCACAGCAATCACCTACTCCGGCACGATGGGCGCCGCACTCGAAGGATGCATGGCAGGCATACCCTCGACAGGCTTCTCGCTGCTGCACCACTCGCTGAAGGCCGACTTCAGCTACGGTCTGCCGTTCATACGCGAGATTTCCGCAAAAATAATCGAAGACGGAATTCCGCAGGGAATATGCCTGAATGTGAACATTCCGGCAAAAACCGAACCCAAGGGCGTGCGTGTATGCCGCGCCGCAAAAGGACACTGGAGCGAGGAATACTCGCGCTACCTCGACCCGCAGGGAAATCCGTTCTACTGGCTCACCGGCCGCTTTGTGAACGAAGAACCAAATGCCGACGACACCGACGAATACTGGCTCGGAAACGAATACATAAGCATAGTGCCCGCACGCGCCGACCAGACCGACAACGACCTCGTAAGACAAATGCGACGCAGATACGACAGCGACAGCAACGAGGCTTAGGCCAAAAACAGCACCCGAAAAACAGCGCAAAAGATTCAATAACAGAGAAAAATTTGTAGAATCGCAAAAAAATGCGTAACTTTGCGGGCCATTACGAAAAAACGCCTTACCAGCGAAATTTCAAACAGTTGATCAACAAAACATTAGCAACAACAATGAAAAAAGACATTCATCCCTCCGACTATCGCGAAGTCGTGTTCAAAGATATGTCGAACGACGAAATCTTCATCACCCGCAGCACAGTGGCTTCACGCGAAACCATCGAAGTTGACGGAAAAACCTATCCCCTGGTAAAACTCGAAATCACCAGCTCGTCGCACCCGTTCTTCACCGGCAAGCAGAAACTTGTCGACACCGCAGGCCGCGTAGACAAGTTCATGAGCCGTTACGGCAACCGCAACAAGAAGTAATACCCCCAAAAGGTATAACACATAACAAACGCCGCAGATGCATCCGGAAGCATCTGCGGCGTTTGCTTTTTCTGATATTTTTTGTAA
>JAIDBM010000315.1 GCA_029056365.1 Muribaculaceae bacterium
AGTATAGCAACCTGATCTTTGTTTTCAGGTGTGATTTCTCCGGACAGTACAATCGCTCTCTGCGGAATAAGGAGAGTGTCGGAGTAAAGCGGTGTTACAGCTCCGGCATCCGGTATTGCGGCCATCGCGCCGAGGAGCATAAGTAATGACAGTTTTTTCATTGTTTGCAGAAAGTAAAAATTTGTTATGAAATAATAACAAGCTGCTTCTGCAAATGTTCTGTCGTGGAGTGGAAATAAATATGGAGTTTGTGATTTCGGTCATGTCCGCTTGTCCGGACATGTGTTGTCGGTCAGTCTTTGTGCATCCACATCTGCAGGCGGTCCATCAGCGTGGGAGCGGGCTCCTTTATGTGTATCGACACCTTGTTGTTTTTTTTGTTGAGGAATATTATTGATGAATGCAGCACAACTGCCACCCATTCTTCAAATGGAACGATGGCGTGTATTCTGCTCAGGGGGATGCTGTGGAACGGCGAGGCCTGGTCGATGCTGCCGATCTGCATGGTGTCGCTTTCGATGTCGATATTTATGTTGTGGTGCGCGGCAACAGTCTCGAACAGCAGTACGAAGTCAAGACAGTCGGGACTCTTGGGCAGCTTTGAGTATTTTTTATATAGGGTGTCGATGACTTTTCTGGTTATCATGATTGACAGTGATGAATAGTAATTTTGTATTGTTGTCTGAATCTATAACCGTTGAATTGGTGCATTGTTTGTGGACATATGACATTTGTCACATCTTTGTAACGAAAAAAAACGGCTTCCGCCGGATAGCGGAAGCCGTAGTATGACAGAAACTGCGTCAGGCGAGGAAGCCGAGCAGCACACCTGCTGCCACAGCCGAGCCGATCACGCCGGCTACGTTCGGGCCCATGGCGTGCATGAGCAGGTAGTTCGACGGGTCGTATTCCAGACCTAAGTTGTTTGATATACGGGCCGACATGGGCACAGCCGATACGCCGGCGTTGCCGATGAGCGGGTTGATTTTCTTGTCCTTGGGAAGCACGAGGTTGAACAGCTTCACGAACAGTACGCCCGATGAAGATGCAATCACGAATGCCATAAAGCCGAGGAAGAAGATGAATATTGTCTGCGGAGTAAGGAACTGCGAGGCCTGGGTGGAGGCGCCGACAGTCATGCCGAGCAATATTGTAACCACATCGGTAAGCGCGTTCGAGGCTGTCTTGGCCAGACGGGTTGTGACACCGCACTCACGCAGCAGGTTGCCGAAGAACAGCATACCCAGCAGCGGCAGACCGGAAGGAACCACGAAACAGGTCAGGAGCATGCCCACGATGGGGAACACGATTTTCTCGTTCTGCGACACCGCGCGTGCCGGCTTCATCTTTATAAGACGCTCGTTCTTGGTTGTGAACAGACGCATCAGCGGCGGCTGGATCACAGGCACAAGCGCCATATAGGAATAAGCCGAAACTGCAATGGCGCCCATAAGGTTCGGGGCAAGCTTCGACGAAAGGAAGATAGCCGTAGGACCGTCGGCACCGCCGATAATGGCGATAGCACCGGCCTGGTCGGGAGCGAAGCCGATTGCCAGAGCCACCATGTAGGCACCGAAGATACCGAACTGCGCGGCTGCTCCGATGAGCATGAGCTTGGGGTTTGCAATCAGAGCCGAGAAGTCGGTCATCGCGCCGATGCCGAGGAATATCAGCGGAGGATACCATCCGGCGCTTACGCCGTTGTAGAGTATATTCAGCACCGAGCCTTCCTCGTAGATGCCTACCTCAAGACCGGCGGCAGTGTTGAATGGAACATTACCTATAAGAATGCCGAAGCCGATGGGCACAAGGAGCATGGGTTCGAAGTTCTTCTTTATGGCAAGCCATATGAAGAACAAGCCGACCGCAAGCATCACGAAGTTGCCGAACTCGGCGTTGGCAAATCCGGTCAGTTCCCAGAACTGACGCAGATTGTCGAGTAGAAAATCACCGAATGACATAAGTTTGACTTTATGTTATTGATTTAGATTCGCCACCCGGCTTATTCAAGACTTATCAGCACGGCGCCTTCGAGCACGGAGTCGCCGGGATTAACTGAAATGGATGCAACCTTGCCGTCGCGTCCGGCATGTATGGCGTTTTCCATCTTCATGGCTTCGAGCACCAGCACGGTGTCGGAGGCCGATACGGTATCACCCACCTTTACAGGTATTGAAAGCACAACTCCGGGCAGAGGAGCCTTGATGGAGTAAGAACCGCCTGCGGCAGAAGGTTTGGCTATGACTTTCTCGCCGGTAGCCGTACGGGGTGCGGCTGCGGGTTTCGGAGCTGATACCACCTTTACGTTCTTGGCGGCTTCCTGAGCAAGTTCAACCTTGTAAGGCACGCCGTTGACTTCCACCTGGGCGATATTGCCTTCGATGTCGCCCACGCCTACCTTGTAGGTGTTGCCGTTGATTTTATACTTGTATTCTTTCATTGTTGTATTAATGACGGTTATGGTGCAATTCGGGCACCTGGCGCAGATTGTAAATCTTGGAGCTCCAGGGCGAATAAGCGCGTTTTACTTTGTTGATTGTAAGAATTGTGTTTTCGGTGTCGTGGGCATTCAGATGCTCGTGAAGCGCCATTACGATGGCTGCGATTTCCTCGCCCGAGTCATGGGTGAGATTTTCGGCCTTAGCCTCTTCACGTGTAAGGCCGTGTGAACGGGCCTTGTTCATCCGGGTTACCATGGCGCCTACCTTGCCTATGCCGTAGAAGCACAGACACAGCACGAGCAGGGCGCTGAACACAATGGCCATGGCCATCACTGCCATACCCCATCCGTTGGCGTCCTGAGTGGCGAACTGCTCGATTCTGGGGTTGGTGCCTTTGATTACGTTGGCGCTCGACGGGGTTATATAGTCGTTCTCGCCGCCGGTGCGAATCATCCAGTCGCCTGTTCCGTCCTCGCTGCGTGCCCAGGTGTTGTCGCTTACAAGCTCGGCGGGAACTATAACCTCATCGATGAGGGTTATGCCGTCGGCATCGTAAATTCCAATCCAGTTGTCCTGGCCGGGAGTAAGGGTGAAGTTGGTGTGGAAGGTGCCCTTGTCGGGTTCGCCGTCGGTGTAGAAAACCACATGCTGGCGCTTTGCGATTTTTGTGTTCACATCGCCAAGGGGCACAGGATAAAGTTTGGGATTATCCTTGTCGTTCGTGATATATACGCTGCTGATCTCCAACGGTGAGAAGTTGGAGTTGAACAGCTCTATCCAGCCGGAACGGTTGCCGTACTCGTCCACTATGCTGCTGTCGTTCTCCACCATCACCTCGTTGATGCGCAGAGCCGAGCGGCTCTGTGCCGAAGCGGCGGTACAGCATATGGCGGCCAAGGCCAGCGTTATTATCGTTTTTTTCATACTGCTGTTTTAAGCTGTTGGATTAGAGTGGTATATTGCCGTGTTTCTTGGCGGGGTTCGTTACCTTCTTTGTAGCGAGCTGCTGAAGTGCGCGAATCACGCGGAAACGTGTGTTGCGGGGTTCTATCACATCGTCGATGTAGCCGTAGCGTGCAGCGTTGTAGGGGTTGCAGAACAGTTTGTTGTATTCCGCCTCTTTTTCGGCAAGCACCTTCTTGGGGTCGTCGCTTGCCTTCGCTTCCTTGGCGTAAAGCACTTCCACTGCGCCGGCACCGCCCATTACGGCGATTTCGGCGGTAGGCCATGCATAGTTCATGTCGCCGCGAAGCTGCTTGCAGCTCATCACTATATGGCTGCCGCCATAGCTCTTGCGCAGGGTAACGGTAATCTTGGGCACTGTTGCTTCGCCGTAGGCATACAGAAGCTTGGCGCCATGGAGAATAACGCCGTTGTACTCCTGGCCGGTGCCGGGAAGGAAGCCGGGCACGTCGACAAGAGTTACCAGCGGAATGTTGAAGGCATCGCAGAAGCGAACGAAACGTGCGCCTTTGCGCGAGGCGTTGCTGTCGAGCACACCGGCGAGGTATTTTGGCTGGTTGGCCACGATACCCACGCTCTGGCCGTTGAAGCGGGCAAAGCCTACGATGATGTTCTTGGCGTAGTCGGCCTGTACTTCAAGGAATTCGCCGTTGTCGACAATGGCACCGATTACCTCGTACATGTCGTACGGACGGTTGGCGCTGTCGGGAATTATCTCGTTGAGCGAGTCTTCCAGACGGTCGATGGGGTCGGTGCAGGGCACCAGAGGCGCTTCCTCGAGGTTGTTCTGAGGAATGTAGCTGAACAGTTTGCGGATTATCTTGATTGCGTGTTCGCCGTCTTCGGCCTTGAAGTGGCATACACCGCTCTTGCTGGAGTGTACCTCCGGACCACCGAGGGCGTCCTGGGTCACATCCTCGCCGGTTACAGTCTTCACTACCTTCGGGCCGGTGAGGAACATGTAGCTTATGCCCTTGGCCATGATGGTGAAGTCGGTAAGCGCAGGCGAATAAACCGCACCGCCGGCACACGGACCGAGTATAGCCGAAATCTGGGGTATCACACCCGAAGCCATGATATTGCGCTGGAATATTTCGGCATATCCTGCAAGCGCGTTGATGCCTTCCTGAATACGTGCGCCGCCTGAGTCGTTAAGACCGATTACAGGAGCGCCCATCTTCATGGCCATGTCCATGATCTTGCAGATTTTAAGAGCCATTGTTTCGGAGAGTGAACCGCCGAACACGGTAAAGTCCTGCGCGAACACATACACCAGACGGCCTTCGATTGTTCCGTAGCCGGTAACTACGCCATCGCCAAGATATGATTTCTTTTCCTGTCCGAAGTTGGTGCAACGGTGGCGCACAAACATATCGAGTTCTTCAAAAGAACCTTCATCGAGAAGCTGGGCGATACGTTCACGGGCTGTGTATTTGCCGCGTTCATGCTGTTTCTCTATCGCCTTTTCGCCGCCGCCTATACGGGCCTGGGCGCGAAGTTCTATGAGTTCTTTTACTTTTTCAAGCTGACTGCTCATATTTTTTAATGTGGGGTTTAGAGACGGTCCGGCCGTATATGTATTCGTCAGGGTTGCAATCGAAAGCTTGTTTTCGCCCTTGAGCTTTGCATATATTGCCGAACCGATATTTTAATTTGATTATTACTCTTGTTTTTTTATGCAGAGCTGTCCGAAACATATATCATCGCCGCACAGGCGCTGACATTCATTGTCGAACCGGCTCCTGTAATCTGTTACTTGTTGGGATCCTCACATAGTTCAATGAGGGTGCCTACGGTCGATTTCGGATGAAGGAAGGCGATGTTCAGTCCTTCGGCACCCTTGCGAGGCGCCTTGTCGATCAGGCGACATCCTTTTTCTTCGAGTTCGCCAAGGGCGCCGGCCACACCGTCCTGAACCGCGAATGCTATGTGCTGTATGCCGCCACGTCCGCCGTTTGCGGCGATAAATTTGCTTATAGCGCTGTCTTCCGATGTGCCTTCAAGCAGCTCGAGTTTGGTCTGGCCTACTTTGAAAAAGGCGGTACGCACTTTCTGGTCTGCGACTTCTTCGATAGCGAAGCACTTGAAACCAAGCATTTTTTCGTAGAAGGGGATGGCCTCGTCGAGGCTGGGAACGGCAATGCCGATGTGTTCGATATGGGAGATATCCATGGTGAAAGAAATTAATTATGATTTTCAATTTTCAGGGTCAGGACAGGTAGCCTGTCCTTAATGTCGTGCAAATTTAGCAAATTTTCCCGTAATAAATCAAATATGTTTCAATAATTAATGATTTTTCCCCGGAGTGGAGGCATCCCTGCCTCCACAGTTCCCGTCAATACCTGGTTTTTAGAGCCGGCTTTTAGAATCAACTCCCGGCCTTGGTCTGAGCTCGCGCATCCGACGGCGTGGCCGCCGCCGTTACCGGCATTCAGGAGCAGTCGGTCATGCTTTATATTGTGGATGCAGGGATGCCTCCACTCCGGTGCTAATTTGAAAAAATTCTAAATAAGACCGCAAATTATTTTCATAGTCCGCAAAAAATCACGACCTTTGCAGCCATAAAACATCTGCTTATGAGATTATCGGAACTCAAAACCGGAGACACGGGCGTAATAGTCAGAATTTTAGGCCACGGAGCCTTTCGCAAGCGCGTAATCGAAATGGGCTTCGTGAAGGGCCGACCAATCAAGGTGCTGCTGCACGCTCCGCTGAAAGACCCCATCAAATACAACATAATGGGCTACGATGTATCGCTGCGGAGTTCTGAAGCAGACATGATAGAGGTAATGCCTTTGTCCGACGACAATGCCGCCGCACCGTCGGTTGGCAGCGGTACGGTCGTAGGCGAGTCGCTCGGACGGGAATTCGAGCAGTTGCGTCACACCATCAACGTGGCCCTCATAGGCAATCCGAACTGCGGCAAAACCTCTCTGTTCAACATCGCATCCGGTGCAAAAGAACATGTGGGCAATTATTCAGGGGTAACGGTCGATGCCAAATCCGGCACTTTCGAGCACCGTGGATACCGATTCAACATAGTCGACCTTCCGGGCACCTACTCCCTGACATCATACTCGCCCGAGGAACTTTATGTGCGCGACTATCTGCGCGACAAAACACCCGATGTAATCATAAACGTGGTAGACGCCTCCAACCTTGAGCGGAATCTGTATCTGACCACCGAGCTTATCGACATGGACCACCCCATGGTGATTGGGCTGAACATGTACGATGAGTTGCGCCGCGACGGCACCAGACTCGACTATTCGACACTCGGCAAGATGATAGGTGTGCCCATGGTGCCGGTAGTGGCCCGTACCGGCGAGGGCGTCGGACCGCTGTTCGATGAAGTTATTGAAGTGTTCGAAGAACGGCACAAGGCCGTTCGGCACATCCATGTAAGTCTTGGCGCTGACATCGAAAACGCCCTGCGACAGATTATCGATGCCATCAAAGCCGACAAGGACATCGACCGCCATTTCTCGCCGCGCTACCTGGCAATAAAACTGCTTGAAGGCGACAAGGATGCAGCCGCAAACATAGCGCGTGCCAGCGGTGGCAAGGAAATAACAGCTCTGAGCGAAAAACTCTCCGACGAACTCAAAAGCGTGCATGGCGATGAAGTTTCGGCAGTTATAGCATCTGAAAAATACGGATTCATCGCAGGAGCCCTTCACGAAACAATGGAAC
>JAIDBM010000316.1 GCA_029056365.1 Muribaculaceae bacterium
TAGCCTGAGTAATTTGTCAGAGTGAACAGGTTTGTGGCGCTTACCGACAGACGCGCGGAAGCAAAGCGTATTCTGCGCAGCCACGACTGAGGCAGCGTATATCCGAGGGTGATGTTCTTGAGCCTGAAATAACTGCCGTCTTCAACCCAGCGTGAAGAATTGACATATTCCGTACCCGAAAAAGCCGGCACATCTGTCTGGTGTTCCGGAGTCCAGTGGTCGGCTATGACCGGACTGGTGGGGAAGGCGTCTCCGCCGGTATAGTTCTCGCGTCGCACGCGGTTCTGGTTGTATATGTCGTTGCCGTATACACCCTGGAAGAATATGTTCAGATCAAAGTCGCGGTAATGGAAGGTGTTGTTCAGACCATAGGTAAACTTGGGCTGGGCATTGCCGATGATTCCGACATCGTTCTTGTCAATCACACCGTCGCAGTTGACATCCACATATTTGGCGTCTCCGGGCTTGGCTCCGTAAACGGCGGCAAGCGATTTCTCTTCGGTTTTCCATACGCCGGCATAGCGGTAGCCAAGGAAGGTGCCCATCGGCTGGCCGACCATCTGCACATAGCTGCCTACAAGGCCGGGCATGTCCACGTTGCCAGAGTTGATCAGTGTGTTGCTGAGTCCGTCGAGAGCAAGAATCTTGTTGCGGTTGATATTGATCGAATAGTTGATGTTCCAGTAGAAATCTCCGGCGTTCACCGGAGTGCCGCCCAGCGCGAACTCCCATCCCCGGTTCTGCACAGAGCCTACATTGGTAAGAACCGACTCCACGCCAAGAGCCGACGGCACAGTGCGCCACATCAGAAGGTCAGTGGTCTTTTTAGCGTAATATTCGGCTGTGAATGTTATGCGGTTGCTGAGCAGACGTACGTCAAGTCCGATGTTGAATTCCGAAGTCCTTTCCCACTTGAGTCTGTTGTTGCTTAGCTGCGATATGGAAAGAGTGGGATTTCCTTCGGCATCTGTTCCTGGGGTAAACTTCATGTGCGATGAATAAGCCGGAACCGCCGCGTTGCCTACAGTTCCGTAGCTCATGCGGAGCTTCAGCTCGTTCACAGTCCGGCGGACTTCTTCCATGAAATTTTCAGAAGCGATATTCCATCCGCCCGACACGGCCCAGAAGCCGTCCCATTTGTTGCCCGGAGCAAGCTGGCTTGCGCCATCGTAACGGAACGAACCGCTCAGCATATATCGGTTGTCGTACGCATAGTTGGCGCGAATCATGCCTGACATCATTTTAGTGGCGGTTGACTCTATCCACGGTTTCTGTATTATGGTGCCGAAATGCACGCCCTGATATCCCATGCCGACGGGGATGCCCTTGGCAGCAGCCTGGGTGCTGTTGTATTTATCCGTGATGTATTCGAAAACAGCCGTAGCTCCAATATGGTTTTTCCCGAAATCCTTGTCGAGATTCAGTATGCTCGTACTCTGCAGAGCCATATAGCTGCTCTGAGTCTTGCTTCCTGCGATGTCTTCCTCGGGTCCATGATTGTATACCTGATTGTCGAACCAGCCGGCCATTACGCTGTTGGAGCGGTAGGCCAGCATCGACGACAGCTTAAGCCAGGAAGTAAAGCT
>JAIDBM010000317.1 GCA_029056365.1 Muribaculaceae bacterium
CTGCAGCTCGCCGGTTTTCCACCTTGCCGTGAAACGTCGTGCCTGGCTCCGCAGAACAAAGTGCACCACACCAAGGTCTTCGAACTGAATCCGTCCGCTTCCCACAAGTTCTTCCCGTTTCATTCCCATCCGAGTTTGGAGTTCAACACCTCTGCGAAGCCCCGGCTGCAGTGGCGCAGCACCGCAACCGTGCGCGGAGCCTTCGAAACCGAAATCCGTGTGCCCATGGCAAGACTCACACTCCGGCCGTCGACACTGAGCCTGAAACGGTCGGCCCGGCCCTGCACCTCAATCTCGACACACGATGAATCGCCTACGACCAGCGGACGCATCGACAGCGAATGAGCCGCTATCGGAGCTATCACAAAAGCCGGAGTATCCGGCGCTATCACCGGGCCGCCAACCGACATGGCATAGGCCGTACTGCCCGTGGGCGTGGCCACAATCAGGCCATCGGCCCGATAACGGCACAGATGGTGCCCGTCGACATATGTATCGGCCTGTATCATCGATGCATTGGCATCCTTTGCCACGGTAACCTCGTTAAGGGCATACCGGGCGAACGGAAGATCCGGGCCTTCGACCTGCAGCAGACTGCGGTCTTCGCGTACGAATTCACCGCAACGGTAGCTGTCGAGCAGAGTCGGCAGTTCATCGGCACCGATGGCGGTCAGAAAGCCAAGGTGTCCGGTATTGACACCGAGAATCGGCAACGGTCGGCCATCGGCCCACTGCACCGTTCGCAAAAACGTGCCGTCGCCCCCGATGCTCAGCACCAGGTCGGCTCCGCATTCAAGGTTTTCGCACACTCTCCGCACTGCCTTCATGGCTGCGGGCATACAGTGCATCAGATATTTATAGATTTTCGGATGCATCACCACCTCCACGCCTTCATCACTCAGCTGGCGCAGAAACATTTCAAGGATGTCGAGACAGGCTTCCTGATGCCTGCTTCCATAAATCGCGATTTTCATAACGTAGCCAAGAACCTGAGAATCGGTTAAATATCAAGATAATGCAATAGCTCGTCGATACGTTCCCGCAGCACATCGGCTTCGCCGTCACCTACATCAAAACCTTCGGCCTCCAGCACTTCGTAACCATAGCGTGCCAGAGAGCGGGCCACTTCCGCTGTATTGCGGCGGCTGATGCGTATATCCACCAGCGTGTCGGTGTCGGGGTGCTCCATGCCGAGCACATTGAGGTTGATCAGATGCGCGTTACAGTCTTCAACAGCATGAGCTATTCTTGAAGCGCTGAATTCATCACGGCGGCACCCGAGCAGCATCCGGCTCTCTTCGCCGGTCTGCGGGAAAAGCACCTCCAGATTATATATTTTTGAATCTTTAGCAGTCAATTTTTTCCTATTGTAAGATATTCTGACTATTTTTGTAGCCGAAAACTGCAATCGCACCCTGTCGTAGCCGGCACAGGCCGGGGATACGCCTGCGGTTTCATTCACAAAGTTACAAAATTCTTCGGAATTCATCACTCACTTTCAATTTATTAACTTACATCGGCCGAGTAAATGACCCGTCTTAGCGTAAATATCAACAAAATAGCCACTCTGCGCAACGCCCGTGGCGAGAACAATCCTGACCTGCTCAAGGTAGCCGCCGATTGCGAAAGCTTCGGAGCCGACGGCATAACCGTTCATCCGAGGCCCGACGAGCGGCATATACGCCGAAGCGATGTATACAGCCTGCGGCCGCTTGTCCGCACTGAATTCAACATCGAAGGCTATCCTTCGCCCGAGTTCATGGAATTAGTGCTGCAGGTAAAGCCTGAGCAGGTAACCCTGGTGCCCGATGCCCCCGGAGTGCTGACTTCATCGGCCGGCTGGGACACAGAGGCGAATTTCGATTTTCTCAGCTCCATCGTCGACCGTCTTAAGGAAGCCGGCATACGCAGCTCGATATTCGTGGCTCCGGATGCGGCTGCAATAGCTGCGGCCGCACGCACAGGCGCCGACCGGGTCGAACTCTATACAAAAGCGTATGCCGACCAGTTCCCCGCCGATCCGGCTTCGGCCGTAAAACCATATGCCGAAGCTTCGGTCGCCGCGCACTCGCATGGTCTCGGCGTGAACGCAGGCCACGACCTGAGTCTTGAAAACCTGGAATACTTCCACCGCAACGTTCCGTATCTCAACGAAGTTTCGATAGGCCACGCACTGATATGCGATGCCCTGTATCTGGGACTGGAAGAAACCATACGCCGCTACAAAAATTGCCTGAAATAAACATTCCCGGAGTCGGAACGGCTTAGGCCGCCGGCTCTGATAATCGCTAAAAAACAATTAATAATGTCACTATGGGAACTCTGCCTCGAAGGAGGCTGGATTATGATTCCGCTGGCTCTGCTGGCACTGATCAGTATTTATATCTTCATTGAACGCTCGATAAGCGTGAGCCGCGCCTCCCGACAGGATGCCTCGTTCATGCAACGGATAAAAGACTATATCCATGAGGGCGAAATCGAAAGCGCCCTGAATCTCTGCCGTCAGACCGACTCGCCCTATTCGCGCATGATTGCCAAAGGAATAAGCCGCATCGGACGTCCGAGTTCCGAAGTGCTTGTAACCATAGAGAATACCGGCAACATCGAAGTCGCATCGCTCAACAAAGGCCTGCCCTGGCTCGCAACCACTGCAGCCGGAGCGCCGATGCTTGGCTTCCTCGGCACGGTAATCGGCATGGTACAGGCATTCTATGCAATATCCGAAAGCGGAAACACTGCATCGATAGGCGATTTCGCCGGCGGCATCTACACCGCTCTCGTAACTACTGTGGCCGGTCTGGTGGTGGGTATCGTGGCTCTGTTCGCATATAATATTCTTGTTGCCCGCATAAACAAGGTGATGAATCTGATGGAAGCCCGCACCATGGACTTCATGGATATTCTAAACGAGCCCGCATAACAGGCCATGGCACTCAAACGACAACAAGACATGATGGCCACATTCTCAATGGCCTCCATGACCGATGTGATATTTCTTCTGCTGGTCTTCTTCCTCGTAACAAGCACTTTTGTGTTTCCTACGGCTATGGAAGTGGAACTGCCGGAAGGTGTGGAGCAGACCCCCGACAAACCTTCGACGAAAATATTTGTGGACTCGGCGGCCAACTATTACGTGCAATACGACACCGCCCAGATAACCCAGGTGCCTGTAGAACGCCTGGCGGAACAGCTTGAAATCATAAACAGCCAGACTCCGATAGGCGCCGTCGCCGTATATGCCGACACACGCGTTCCCTACGGAAAGGTTGTGGAGGTTCTCAATATCGGCGCGGCAAGCTCTATCAAAATGGTTCTTGCCACCAAACCCACACGCAACACGCCGGCTGCCGACAAGGCGGAAACCGATGAAAAAACAACAGAAGTAAAATGAAACAGGACGACCGTTCACGGCTATATGCGGCGTCAGGCACTCTCCTGGCGGCACTGCTTGTGTTGCTGTGGCTGCTGATGTCGCATCTGAGTTTCGTGCCGATGCCAGGCGAAAAACCAGGAATAGCCATGGCCGAGGCCGACGACGAGGAGTTTGTGGAAGTTCTTGAAGAAGAACCCGAAATCGTTACTTCCGGCCAGGAATCGGCTCCGGCCGAAAACCCTGTCGAAGAAGACAACAACGCACAGGCCGCACCGGCTCCCGGTCCTGACCTCACCGACAACGGGCCACAAGGTCCGCCGCCGCCTCAAACCACCTCCACTCGACCATCGCCCGTAAAAAGCGAGAAACCCAAACAGCCAACCAAAGAAGAAATAGCCGCGCAGGAAAAGAAAAAGAAAGAGGAGGAAGCAAAACGGAAGGCCGCTCAACAGACTGCCAACGCATTCGCCAACGCCTCCGGCAAAAACAACACCGACAACCGCTCTGACAAATCAGACGGAAACGCCGGAAAACCCACAGGAAAAAACCAGACTGCCAACGGAGTGGGCGTGCGCGGCTCGGGCGGCGGAAAATGGGGTCTCCCCAGAAGCACGTCCGTGGTTATGTCGACTCCCGGAAAAATAACCTTCACATGCACAATCAATACCGATGGCTCGGTATCCGGTCTTGATGTAGTGCCGGCGGCCACCGATTCGGAATATGTAGGCAACAGCCGTGTGATAAACGCCCTCAAGGCAGAAATCAAGGCCTTTATAAAACGACAGGCGGCATCGGTTAAAGAAACCGAACCACGCACCGCCCGCATCGTATACACGGTAAAGTAACCACAGTTTCAGTACATATCGAACAATTTTAGATAAAATTACATTATTTGTAGCTTGCAAAATTTTATTAATTTTGCAAGCTATTATTTTTGAACATAATAGCACTGACCAAAGTTATATTATTACTTAGAGCCATATCGGCTCTTACAAATTGCCTCAACACGTTTCAACTATGAAATTCAAACTGATATTCACCACATTGCTTGCCACCACGAGCGTTCTGTCGGCTTCGGCGCAGTATGATGCCGCCGTTCCGCAGAACGGCCCCGTGAGCCTCGATTCATGTCGGGCAATGGCACTGAGAAGCAATAAGCAGCTGATGATCAGCCGCCAGCGCATGACCACGGCCCATTACCAGAACAAAGAGGCCTTCGCAGCCTATCTGCCGTCGATTGACTTTACCGGAGGATATGCCTACAACCAGCGCCAGATTGCATTGCTGGGCGAAGACGCCATGCTGCCCACAAAAAGCTTCGACCCGGCCACGCAGTCCTATCAGTACAACATTGTCAAGAATCCGATGACAGGCGAACCGATTCTGAACAACGGAGCACCGATACCAAGCGAAGTGGCCGTAATACCCAAAGAGGCCATGACCTTCGACACACACAATGTGTTCTTCGGAGCGATTACTCTTACACAGCCTATATATATGGGCGGCAAAATCGTGGCAATGAACAAACTCACGAAATTCGCCGAACAGCTCGCCGGCCAACTGAATATACGCGAGGCCGAAAATGTAGTATACGCCGTTGATGCCGCATACTGGCAGGTGGTGTCGCTCAAAGCAAAATACAAACTCGCCAAAAGCTACGTGAACCTGCTCGACACTCTTCAGCACAACGTGCAGCTTATGGTAGAGTCTGGCGTGGCAACCCGCTCCGACCAGCTGAGCGTGGACGTAAAACTGAATTCCGCCCAGGTCGACCTTGTGAAGGTGGAGAACGGACTCAGACTCTCACGCATGGCTCTGGCACAGGTGTGCGGTCTTCCCACAAGCAGCACCTTCCCCCTGGCCGACGAAGACTCCGAAGATGTTATGGTTCCGACTGCCGAATCGCTTGGCGGCTACAACATGGAGGAAGTGTACAACCGGCGCCCCGACATACGCGCACTGGGCCTTGCGAGCGACATCGCCGGCCAGCAGAAAAACGTGGCACGAGCCTCGATGCTCCCGAACCTGGCCCTGATAGGCGCATATAGCTTCAGCAATCCCAACCTCAACAACGGCTTCGAGAAAAAATTCGGAGGCGGCTTCTCGGTAGGCGTGGCGCTTACTGTGCCGATATGGCACTGGGGCGGCAACTACGCCAAATACAAGGCGGCCGAAAGCGCCGAGGTGATAAGCAAGCTCGAACTGGCCGATGCCCGCGACATGGTGGAACTGCAGGTGAACCAGGCCGCACAGCACACCCAGGAGGCATACACCACATACGAAATGACCACCGTAAACCTTAAGAAAGCCGATGAGAACCTGCGCACCGCCACTCTGGCATATAAAGAAGGTGTGGCTACCCCCGACAATGTGATGGAGGCCCAGACAGCATGGCTCAAAGCCCATTCCGAACAAATCGATGCCATGGTGAACATACGGCTCTGCAACACTTATCTGAGCAAAGCTCTCGGAACTCTCACATATTGAACAACTCCACGTTAAACATATATAAAAGCAATATAATGGCAAGCGAAAACAATCAACCCGAAAAAAGCACAGCCAAAGGGCTGCTTATCACCCTTTTTGTAGTTGTACTCGTAGTTGCGGCTGTAGCTGTTGCCGGATTCCTGTTTCTCAACAAGCCCGACGATTTCATCGAAGGTCAGGCCGAAGGAACCACGGTGCGTATCTCCGGCAAACTGCCCGGACGCGTAGTTGAATTTTATGTTCAGGAAGGCGATACGGTACACGCCGGCGATACTCTGGTGTGCATCCACTCCGCTGTAGTGGAAGCACAGCTCACCCAGGCACAGGCCATGCAGGAAGTGGCGCAGGCCCAGAACCGTAAAGTCGATGCCGGCACAAGACGCCAGATTATACAATCGGCCTACGATGTATGGCAGCAGGCCAAGGCCGCCGTCGGAATAACAAAAAAGACCTACGACCGCATGCAGCGCCTATATGACGAGGGCGTGATGAGCGAACAGAAACGCGATGAGGCCAAAGCCGCATACGATGCCGCCACCGCCGGAGCCGCCGCCGCCGAAAGCCAATACAACCTGGCTGTTTCGGGCGCTCAGAAAGAAGACAAGGAATCCACCGCCGCAATGGTAAGCGCCGCACACGGAGGCGTGGAGCAAGTTCAGGCCGTGCTCGACGATGCTTACCTTACAGCTCCGTTCGACGGCACCATCGACCAGATTTATCCCGAGGTTGGCGAGCTTGTGGCTCTCGGTGCTCCGATCATGAGCCTCCTGCGCAACGACAAACGCTGGATTACATTCAATGTGCGCGAGGAACTGCTCAACGACCTCGCCATAGGCAAAAAAATAAAAGTGATGGTACCGGCCCTTGGCAAAAAAGTGATTGAAGTGGAAATATACTTCATACGCGACATGGGCACCTACGCCACATGGCGCTCGACCAAAGCCACAGGCGAATGGGACAGCCGTACATTCCAGATCAAAGCCCGGCCCACCGAGCCGGTCGAGGGACTTCGTCCGGGCATGTCGATCATCTATAAGCAATAAAACATGATAGGTCTGAAAGCTTCATTATTACGCGAAGTGCGCCGTCTGGGCAGCAGAAAAATGTATATCTGCGCCATGGTTCTGGTGCCCGTGCTCTGCGCTCTCTTCTTCGTGAGCCTTCTGGAGCCCGGACTGCCTCTTAAAACGCCCGTGGCCGTTGTCGACCTCGACCATTCGTCGATGTCGCGCAAAGTCACACGCACTCTCGACGCCATAGAGACAATAGATGTAAGCCGCAGACTCGAAAGCTACGACAAGGCTGTAGACGCCGTACGCCGGGGCGAGATTTTCGGTTTTTTTGTGATTCCGCCCGACTTCGAGTCCGATGCTCTGGGACAGCGTACCCCTACACTGGAATACTACAGCAACATGACTTATTTCGTGCCGGGCACCCTCACGTTCAAAGGATTCAAAACCGTTGCCGTCACCACGGCCGGCGGACTGGTCACAGCCACCCTTGTAAGCGCCGGTGCCGACCCGGCCATGGTTGGCTCGCTCATTCAGCCTATGACCATACAGGAGCATCCTCTGGCCAATCCCTGGCTCAGCTATTCGATATATCTTTGTCCGTCGTTTATCTACGGCGTGCTTGCGCTGATGATTTTCCTCACCACTGCATTTGCCATAACGATGGAAATAAAAAAAGGCACATCGCCTGAATGGATCGCCACCGCCCACGGACGCATATCCGTGGCACTGGCAGGCAAGCTGCTGCCTCACACGGCAATATTCAGCATTGTAGGCATATCCATAATGTCGTTGCTGTGGGAATACTGCCATTTTCCGGTGTCCGGCTCGCTATGGTGGTTCGCACTCGCGGTAGTGCTGTTTGTAATGGCCTGCCAGGCATTCGCTTTGTTTATTGTAAGCATTCTGCCCAACCCGCGCCTCAGCTTCTCCATACTGGCCCTTACCGGCATTCTGAGTTTCTCGCTCACAGGCTTCAGCTTTCCGGTGCAGAGCATGTATGGTGCTCTGGCCATATTCAGCTATGCGCTGCCGGTAAGATACCTGTTCCTCATATATGTGAGCGATGTGCTCAACGGCTGGCCCATATATTATGTGCGGATGTATTATGTGGCCCTGATACTTTTCGTACCCATCGGCAGCACTCTCGCATGGAGGCTCAAGAAAGCCTGTCTGAAACCCGTTTACGTTGAATAACCATATGAATCCTTTTAAATACATAGGCCGCTGGTTCGGTAAACTCGGCGAGGTTTTTGCCCGCGAATTCAGCATAGTCACACACGATGCCGGAGCAATGCTCTTCTTCATCGGCCTGCCGCTGCTGTATCCGATTGTATACACTCTGATATATAATCCGGAAGTCGTACGCCAGCTTCCGGTGGCGGTGGTCGACAACAGCCGCACCCCGGAATCGCGCGAACTGGTACGTGCCGCATCGGCAGCTCCGGCGGTACAGATATTCTCCTACGATGCCAACCTCGCCGATGCCAAGGCCCGCATGGCCTCCGGCGATGTGTTCGCCATAATGGAGATACCCTCCGATTACGCGAAAAAACTGGCATCAGGCGAGCAGGCTACCGTGCCGATGTATTTCGACATGAGCCTGCTGCTGCGTTACCGTGCGCTTCTGGGCGCCATGACCGACCTCCAGATGAAAGTGATGCAGGATGTCACTGCCGCACGCGTCGAGACAATCGGGGCAAGCGGCTCCGGCATGACATCCCTGCCGGTGAAAAGCGAGAGTAACTTCATGGGCGATACAAGCGACGGTTTCGCCTCGTTCGTGATTCCAGGCATTGTGATTCTGATTCTCCAGCAAAGCATGGTGCTCGGAGTGATGCTCATTGAAGGCAGCTCGCGCGAACGCCGGCGCCGCAACGGCGGCATCGACCCCAAGATGACCGACAATGCGCCCGCCTCATCGCTCGTACTCGGCAAGGCCCTGTGTTATACGGTTATATATATCCCGATGGCGCTTTATATACTGGCTCTCATTCCACGCTTCTTCAATCTGCCGCACATAGGCGAGCCGGCCGACTATCTGCTGTTTATATTTCCCCTGCTGCTGGCCTCGGCCTTCTTCGGGCAGACACTGAGTTTCTTCGCCAAAGAACGGGAGAGCACTTTCATGATAGCGGTGTTCACATCGGTGGTATTCCTTTTTCTGTCGGGACTCACCTGGCCCAGATATGCCATGAGCGACTTCTGGCGCTTCTGCGGCGACCTTGTTCCCGGTGTCTGGGGCATCGAAGGCTTCATACGCATAAACAGCAACGCCGCCACACTGAGCGAGTCGGCCCGACCGTTCCTGGCCATGTGGGGCCTGGCCGCGCTCTATTTTATCACCGCCTGGATTGTCATGGCTTATATCAGGAAGGAGAGTCGTACAAGGCGAGTGCCTGCTGATACTCCGAACACAGACGGGCCTTCAGTTCAGGAGGCGAGATAACCTGTATGCGCGGCCCGTAGCTAAGCAGCTCGGCTATAAAGTCGTCGGTAAGACGCAGACGGTAATGAAAATCGCTGAATTCATCATGAACCATCTCCTCCTGGGAATGGTGCAACGGCAGTGCCCTGAAGTATTTGGCCTGCCGGGTGTCGGTGCGCAGAACCACTTCCCGGGGTTCCGCACCGGTCACCACTATGCCGAAAGCATCGTGGAAATACGACTCGCAATCGAACGAGGCGTCAGGTGTAAAGACATCGGTTGTCATCACACACGCTGTCATACGGTCGAGAGCATATGTCTTGATCCGGTCTTCCGCAACATTGCGTCCGGCCACATACCAGCGCTGACGGAATATCTTGAGCAGATACGGCTCGAACACGATTCCTGAAGCCGGACGCGAACGGGTGTACGACTGATAGTCGAATCTGAGGCGCCGGTTCTCCCGCAAGGCGTCTATCACTACGCCCAGATATGCCCGCGACGAGGGCACTTCCTCAAGAAAAATCTTTCCGGCCACATCGCGGGCGCCCGTAAGAACATGACTCATGGCCGAGGAGTCAAGGAGCCAGTCGGTTACACTGCGGTCGTGCGAGTCGTCCTCACGGATATAATATTCATAGGTACGGCTGTCGCATTCTATGGTAAGTCCGAAAAGCTGCTCCACACCCATGCGGTAATTATAGAAAGTGCGGCGCGGCATGGGCCTGCCGTCGCCGAATGCACTCCGTCGCCAGCAGGCGTCAAGGTCGCGGCGCGATATACGTCCGTAGCGGCGGATGGTATCCACCAGCCATACATAGCGGTTGATCAGTTCTTTCGACATATGTCTGTTTTTCCGGGTGAGGTAATCCAAAGTCCGGCCACGGTATAAAGCGCGTTTATCAGCAGAAGCTCGAAGCCGGTGTGGTAGGCCCAGAGGCGTACGAGCGCCCACTGCGTGCACCACGACAGCACCGGCGCGAGCACACACACCACCGGCACAAGAGGGTCGCGCACTTCCCGGCGGGTAAACATGCCGAAGACAAACAGACCGAGTATCGGACCATAGGTATAGGAAGCCAGCGTGTACACCGCCGATATGGCATCCTGGTCGCTGAGATAATAAAACACCACTATCACGGCCCCCATCACCGCCGACATGCCCAGATGCACCAGTCGGCGGGTTCGTGTCAGGCGCCGCTGGTCGGCCTGACGGTGCGCGCCCAGAATATCGACGGTAAACGATGTGGTGAGCGATGTAAGCGCGGAGCCTGCCGCCGAGTATGCGGCGGCTATCAGACCAAGCACAAACAGAATGCCCACCCATACCGGCATGGCCTCCGATGTGGCAACCATGCCGAAGATGTCGTCGGACTTCTCGGGCAAGGCTATCGAATGGTTTTCGAGATATATCAGCAGCAAAGTACCCAACAGCAGAAAGAGTGCAATTACAAAGAACTGCGTAATGCCGCTCACAACCATGTTTTTCTGACTCTGACGGGAGTCCTTGCAGGCCAGGTTGCGCTGCATCATGTCCTGGTCGAGACCGGTTGTGGCTATGGCCATGAATATGCCGCCCACAAACTGCTTCCAGAAATATGTGCTCGCCTTGGGGTTGTCGAAATAGAACATCCGCGAGCTTTCGTGCCCGAATATCGCCCTTGTCATACCCCAGAAGTCATAGCCGAGATCCGAGGCGATGAAGAAAATGCACAATACCACCGAGCCAATCAGACAGAAACTCTTGAGTGTGTCGGTCCATATCAGAGTCTTTACGCCTCCCTGCACAGTATAAAGCCATATCAGAGCAATCGTAGCCACCACATTCACCACAAACGGTATGCCAAGCGGCCCGAATACAAGCAGCTGAAGCACCGAGCACACTACAAAAAAACGGACTGCGGCACCAAGCATCTTCGACACAAAGAAAAACCATGCTCCGCTACGGTAGCTGCTTCTGCCGAAGCGCTCCTCAAGATAGCCGTAGATCGAAATCATGTTGCGCCTGTAGAACATCGGCACCAGTACAAAGGCTATCAGCAGATAACCCACAATAAACCCGAGCACCATCTGAAGATAGCTGTAGCCTTTCTCGGCCACCATGCCCGGCACGGATATGAATGTGACACCTGAGATAGATGCCCCCATCATGGCAAAGGCCACCACAAACCATGGCACCCGGCGGTTGCCGGTGAAGAACGTGGAATTATCGCTGCCGCGCGACGCTATCGCCGACACGGCCATAAGCAGGCCGAAATAGCCTGCGATAGTAAGTATTATAGTTACAGGCAGACTCATAGTCACTCGGCATAAAGCAGGTAAGGACGGCGCCGGGCGGTAAAAGCCTTGACATCATCGGCCCATGTGGCCTTGATTTCATCGGCACTGCGTCCGGCCTCTATCATTCCACGTATGTCGCCGCGACCGATAAGCAGCTCGAAGAAATTACGGAAAAACTTGTCGCCGTACTTATCCTTTAGATCATTGTACGCATCAATCACATATTCCATTGTAACGCCCTTGGCAATAATCTCGTCATCGCTCATGCCGCTCAGATCCACGCCATGACACAGTTTGCCGAGCTGGGGCGGGTTCTTGGCTCCGGCCACACTGCGCGGAGTGAATTCGAAGCTGCGGTTTTTCATGTCGGGATGACCGTAAATCTTGAACGGCATGTCTGTGCCGCGTCCGAGGCTCACCGGCGTAGCCTCGAAATAGCATGTGGCCGGATAAAGATATACCGCCTTCATGTCGCGCAGATTGGGCGACGGGGGCACCGGAAGCTCATAGCGGGTCTGATGGGTATAACCAGAACACGGCACAACTGTCAGCTTCACCTTGGTCCCGTTGTCGAGCCAGCCCTCTCCTATTGCCATACGGGCCAACTCGCCGAGAGTCATGCCGTGCACCACCGGAATAGGCAGCCGGCCAACTCCGCTCTTGTATTTCATGTCGAGTATGGGACCATCGACATACATTCCGTTGGGGTTAGGACGGTCGAGTATCATCACCTCCTTGTTTTTTGCTGCGGCGGCGTTCATGAGGTCTATCATGGTGCAATAGTAGGTATAGTAACGCAGGCCTACATCCTGTATGTCCACCACAATCACATCAACATCGTTGAGAACCGCCGGGTCTGCGCCCTTTCGGCGGCCATCGTAAAGGCTCACTATCGGGAGTCCGCTTACCGGGTCGACCGATCCCTTGACATGTTCGCCAGCATCGGCAGTTCCTCGGAATCCATGCTCGGGAGAGAACAGTTTACGAACATTTATACCGTTCTCAAGCATAAGGTCGAGGGTATGCCGCTGCCCTACCATACCTGTATGGTTTGAATACAACGCCACTTTTTTTCCTTTCAGCTGTGGCATATATACATCGGTGCGGGCGGCTCCCACAGTCACCTCTGCCAGAGCAGTCACACATGGCAGCAATAATAGAAGATATATCAGAATCCGTTTCATTGTCAACAAAGTTATATAATCTTATGCAATAGACCCGCGTTTATTTGTTAAATAAATTTAAGACTACCGTCGCAGATTTGGCAGACTCGAAAAAAGTCTGTATCTTTGCACCGCAAACAAGGGGTATTAGCTCATCTGGCTAGAGCGCGACACTGGCAGTGTCGAGGTGAGCGGTTCGAGTCCGCTAT
>JAIDBM010000318.1 GCA_029056365.1 Muribaculaceae bacterium
AATAGCCAGGGTAATGCATAATTTTAGACCAGAGAACCATAGGTCTATAGATTTTCTCTGGTTCTCTGGTCTTAAAATTGACATAGCCTATTTCTTCCCACAAAATCCCTTTTGACCTCCGTGGAAAGCCGCCCGGACAAGCCCTAAGCTCAATAGCCGTAAATCCATTGTTCATATTTAAGGTCACTCCATAATATTGTCAAAATGGTCAATACGAGCAGTACTTCTATAATAACGATTAGTCTATTAGAGAACACTCGCTTTACAAAAAAATGATTTATTATTACAAAAACAAGAACAGACAATATCGTCTGAGCAACACTCAAAACCCATCCCACTGGTTTAACAGCATATCGAATATCTAACGCAAAAAAATTTATGATATACAGGTATGCGCTGATTAAGTACAGAACAGCAAGGCGACTCCTAATGATTCGCCGCCTTTTTGGACTCGTATCTTTAATGCTATTCATCGATTGTGCATTGATAAACAACATCGGAACAATGATTATAAGGAGTAATGTTGTAATAAAATTTTCCATTGGAATGATTTTAAATGAACTATACTTTATAATTTAAGTGGAGACTTTTCATTACCTGAAACCTGGTAAATGCAGGCACTTCGGGAATGTTCCTCCATTATTATTACCCTGATTCGCGCCTGTATTGACATAAGGAATACCCATTACCCGTAATATAAGGTTTTCTGTCCTTATTGCTTGCTCATGCTGAAAATTTTCACATATATTTCAACAGACATACAGGCACAAGTACTATGCTCAATGGCTGTAAACATATTGTTCGTATATGAGGTCACTCCATAATATAGACAAAATGGTCAATACGAGCAGTACTTCTATAATAACGATTAGTTTATTAGAGAACACTCGCTTTACAAAAATATGATTTATTATTACAAAAACAAGAACAGACAGTATCGTCAGAGCAATACACAAAAACCATCCAATAGGTTTAGTACCACATCGACCATATAACGCTAAAAAATATATTATATATACGTATGTGCTGATTAAGTATAGAGCAGCAAGGCTATTCTTAATACTTCGCCGCGTATTTGGACTCATGTTTTTTATGCTATTCATATAAAATTTATTATTTACAAATATATACCCCTGACGGGTTCCATTCCTTAATAGACTCAAATACAAAACTCGGTATAGTCTTAAATTCGCATTCCATATGATACCCATTGATTACGTCCACAATGCCAAATGGAGTAGACATGGGAATATAAGATGGTACCATCTTTGGCTCAGAAACAGGTATACCAGCTTCTACCATGGCTTTTTGTACTGCAGTAGCACAATTATTGTTGAATAAATCATATTCTGATTTAGCTGTCTTAGAAAAGCTTTTCCGCATTATCGCATCTTGTTCTGGAGTTGTAAATATCAGATACCCTTCAGTGAATCCAAAATTATTCTTTGACTTATCATCTTTACTGTCATCATCCCTTACGTTATATTTAGATTTAAAGAAATCTTCAGGAGAATTCCATGGGCCGACTGCAACATCATTGAACTTTCTCCCTCCAATATGTTCTTTCGTAATAGGATTCACAACATTATTTCCATTTACTGAATAATATCGCCATTCGCCATTCTCGTCCAGAATCAACATTGCAAGATGTTGACTCGCGCCGGTCCCAAAATTCAATACAACAATATCTTCTCCGGTCGGATCCACTCGGTTCACCGGGTCTCCGCCGCAATATGCATATAGTGATATCGGATATGTTTTCTCGCACATCGGATCGGGGGTCGTAAACAGCGGAAGTGCGGTCGGTCGCCAGCGGGCATGATAGTCCATGGCATCGTAACCGGAAAATGTTATCAGTTCCTTGCCGCTGTATTTGCGCCTGTTCAGTCCGGCTCCGCTGGCACTGCCATGAGGCATGCCATATAATACCACTACACATGTCCTTCGTTCCATAGCCGACTGGTTTTACGTTCGCTTGCAAATATAAACACATTTTCTTTGATATACAAATAAAAAATCAAATATTTTTCAAATCAACAGACCACAACAAGCATTATGACCACATTTTTGCAATATAACAAGACAAACGTCAACCGCCAACCAAATATGACATCGGTGAATCCGAGTAACGTCGGCGACCTCGCCGACGATTTGCACAGTTCCAATAGCCAGGGTAATGCATAATTTTAGACCAGAGAACCATAGGTCTATAGATTTTCTCTGGTTCTCTGGTCTTAAAAATACCATAACCTATTTCTTCCCACAAAATCCCTTTTGACATCCGTGAAACACCGCCCGGACAACACCGTCGGCGAGGGCGCCGACGTTACTTTCAATACCTTAGACCCGCAAATTTTCAAGACCAGAGAACCATAGGACTATAGACTTTATCAAGTTCTTTAACTCGCACTCATGAGTAACGTCGGCGACCCCGCCGATGAATTGCACAGTTCCAAAAGCCAGGGTAATCTTCTCACTGCATAGTTTTAAGACTATAGCAAGACCATAGCTCTGAAATCCGTGAAACACCACCCTGACAACACCGTCGGCGAGGGCGCCGACGTTACTTTCAATACCTTTGACCCGCAAATTTTTTGACCAGAGAACCATAGCACTATAGACTTTCTCAAGTTCTTTAACTCGCACTCAAGAGTAACGTCGGCGACCTCGCCGACGATTTGCACAGTTCCAAAAGCCAGGGTAATCTTCTGACAAGACCACAGCCTTTTGACATCCGTGGAACACCGCCAGAACACACCGTCGGCGAGGGCGCCGACGCTACTTTCAATACCTTAGAACCGCAAATTTTTAGACCAGAGAACTATAGGACTATAGATTTTCTCTTGTTCTCTGGTCCTCTGGTCTTAAAAATACCATAGCCTATTTCTCCTAACAATCTCCCTTTTACATCCGTGAAACACCGCCCGGACACACCGTCGGCGAGGGCGCCGACGTTACTTTGAACGCCGTAGAAAGTCAACCGGCAAGTACCTGTCGGCACAGGTGTTCATGTTTCCGGCGCGTATACACCATCACCACATTGAACACCGTCAGCTCCACCACGAAGTATGCCCAGGGCACATTAAGCAGCAGGCACACAAACAGAGTAATGCAGCGCCAGTTGAAAGTCATGAAGTTCTCCCACTTGCACAAAGGGAAACTCAACGGCAGAAACACCGAGCGTATACGCCCGTACTCAGGCGATTTCTCGTCAAGCTCACGTACCACATTCTTCAGCTGCTGGAATGCCGGAGTGGCACGCTCCTGCTTCTGGGTATAACCCAGATAAAACCAGTCGACCAACGACTGAAACCAACGTCCGTCGGCCCGGGCCTTCCGCCAGCGCTCGCGTACCTCGGACGATGAGTCAAGCTCACTGCCGCCCTTGCCCTTGAGAAAAAACAGATGTGCCTGACGATAATAATCGGCCAAAGCAGCCTGTTGACCGTGGCATGCACCGGCCAAAGCAGCTATAATCCATATCAGCCAAGGATGCTCATGAAAAAATGGCACATCCCGAACCGTACGCAGACATATGGCCACATATATGCTCACGAACCATACATCGCCGGCCGCACCATCGAGTATACGGCCAAGTTTCGAAAACTGGCCGGTAAGACGCGCAAGCTGCCCGTCGGCACTGTCATAGCTGTTGGCCCACACAAGCAGAAACATACCCGCAAGCGTAATCCATATATTGCTGTAATAGAAACACACCGCTGCCCCAACGCCCAAAAACATCGAGGCTATGGTAACCGCATTGGGGTGAACCCCCAGCTTACGGAACAGCCATGCCCACGCAAATCCGATCGGACGGTAAAAACAAAGGTCGATATTCTCCTCCGTATCGCTCGACTTCAACGTCGAACGGTATTCTTCCGCTATTCCCTTAAACATCGGCACTGCATTCTGACAATTTGAAAAACTCATTCGCCTGCCCGAGATCATGCAGGTTGTCGATATCGAACGCCTTTGTGAATTCAAACGGAAGCACCCGTATCGCTGTCCGAACCGCAAGTGTACGCTGGAAGTCGCTGAGCGACTCGGGATAATGCCCCGATTCGCCGGCCGCATCCATACAGCGGCGGCTTAATCCGTACAGGCCCGCCGACACTATGGCGCCCTCGGCGAAAGGCTCTCCGCCATAACGATAGTCGATAATCTCTCCCGAACCGTCAATGCGGGCGTAAAGCGGACTCGCGTCATCGATATATCGGGTAAGACCCATCACCGACTCTTCCTCGCCCATGGCCTCGACCGCAGCTATATAGCTGCGGAATTCATCCATCGGGAAAACCGTATCCACCGTCATGCCGATAAAACGTCCGTCGAGACAGTCGGTGGCCGCAAGCAGACTTTCATAGGAATTCTCAGTAATCACCGGATTCACTATGATATTGCCCCAGCGGGCGCGTAGCTGTTCAAGATACGGTATAAAACCTTCCATGCGCGGATTTGCGGCTATACTGATAACCTCGGCCCCGCAACCCTGCAAAAGCCTTATCAGACGACCAATCATAGGCTCGCCCATCACTTCAACCATCGGTTTCGGTGTATGTACTCCTTCCTTTACAAAGCGGCTGCCGTGGCCTCCGGCCAATATCGCGTATTTCATAACTCTATTTTTATCTTACTATTGATTACACGGCAGGCAGAGTGCTGCCATTAAGTTTGCGGTATAGATTCAATGCATAAACATCGGTCATGGCGCTTACATGGTCGACAACGGCCTGTAAGCGGCCATACAACGTAGGAGCCGACACATCATACTGCCGGGGCACCTGCGACAGCAACAGCTTTGAATAATTCAGCTCCGGCCGCGTAACCGCATCCACCAGTTTCTCAAGCAGGAATGTGATTATACGGTTACCAGCAAGCTCAATGTCGACCACATCCGACGCACAATAAATCTTCTGCATCGAAAGCTCGTTGCATTGCGCATAGGCCTCACTTTCCGTACCGCTTATGTTTTTGAGAAGACTTCCCTGGAAGTCTCCGCTGAGTATACGGCTCTCATTCTCCAGAAAACATTCGGCGCAGCGCCCTACCAGAGCGCCTATCACACACGATCTGAGATAAGCCACCTGTTCATTGGGGTCATCCACCCTGAGCATATTCTCCACTATCCTGTCGCGTCGCGGTGGCTCGAAAAACGCCAGCAACAGCTCCGTGACCTCGGCAGTGGTGATTATACGCAGCTTATGGGCGTCTTCAAGATCCATCACCTCATAGCATATGTCGTCGGCCGCCTCCACTATGTACACCAGCGGATGCCGGGCATAACGCAGCGGTGCCCCGTCGGCGCTTATACGTTTCAGGCCCAGTTCTTCCGCCACCCGCAGATAGCTGTCGGTCTCGCTGCAGAAAAAACCGAATTTGCCCTTGCTGCCTGCCAGCACCGATTCATAGGGATACTTCACAACCGAAGCCAGTGTGCTGTATGTCATGGCAAAACCGCCTTCTCTGCGCCCATTGAACTGATGGGTAAGAATACGGAACGCATTGGCATTTCCTTCAAAATTTATAAAGTCCGACCATTCGTTTACCGAAAGCCGGTCGCGGAGCGTACTTCCGGCGCCCTCGCTGAAATATGTTCCTATGGCCTTTTCGCCACTGTGTCCGAACGGCGGGTTGCCCAGATCGTGAGCCAGACAGGCAGCAGCCACTATATCACCCAGATGGCTCAGTTCGCCCACCCAGCTTTCCGAGGCATATCTCTCTCTCAATGCCTGTGCGATATTGTCGGCCAACGACTTTCCCACACATGCCACTTCCATGGAATGGGTCAGACGGTTGTGCACGAATATGCTTCCGGGCAAAGGGAACACCTGAGTCTTGTTCTGCAGGCGCCGGAAAGGCGATGAAAACACAAGTCTGTCGTAATCGCGCCGGAAATCGGTGCGGGTGGCATTCTTTTTGGGGTCGTGGTAATGTTCCAGTCCGAACCGCTTGTCGCTTATAAGTTTATTCCATTCCATCTTCATTCTTTTACTTTCTCAGTTCCCAGAAAGCCACGGCCGAAGCCGCAGCCACATTCAGAGAGTCCACTCCATAGGCCATGGGAATCTTCACCACATAGTCACTGGACTCGATCACGCTCCTGTCGAGTCCGTCGCCTTCCGTGCCGAGTATAACCGCCAGACGTTCCTCGGCCCGAAGCGATGTATCGTCGATTCCTACACTACGGTCGGTAAGCGCCATGGCCGCCGTACGGAATCCGAGCGAATGAAGAGCCGCAACCGTATCTCCGTCGATCCATGCCCATGGTATGAGAAAAACCGATCCCATGCTCACCCGCACCGACCGCCGGTTCATCGGGTCACAGCTTGTACGCGTAAGCAGCACGGCATCCATGCCAAGCGCCGCCGCACTGCGGAATATGGCTCCGATGTTGGTGGTGTCGGTCACTCCGTCGATTACAGCCACTCTGCGGGCCGACGCACACACTTCTTCGGCCGGACATTCTGCGGGTCGGCGCATGGCGCACAACACACCCCGGGTAAGTGTATAGCCTGTAAGACCCGCAAGCACATCGCGCTCGCCGGTATAAACCGGAATATCGCCGCACTTTTTTATAATATCCGATGCATCGCCCTCGATATGACGCCGCTCGCAAAGCAGCGACAACGGTTCATAACCCGCATCCAGAGCCACGGCTATGACTTTCGGACTCTCCGCTATAAACACGGCACTGCCCGGATCAAGGCGGTTGCGCAGCTGGGCCTCGGTCAGACGGCCATATACCGCCACACGCTCATCGGCAATATCTCTGACTACCTCAATCATCGGCCGGCACGCTGAAGTATGTATGGAGCAGGAGCCTTCATGGCCACAGGTTTGTCCGACTCAAGCATACGCAGGGCCTCGACTGCATCCGCGGCATCATCATAACTCGCTGAAATCACATAATAGTATGGTTCGGAGGTCTGAACTACAAACGAAGCCGGATATCCGGCCTCGAACAGGCGCTCGCGCATCGACTTGGCTGTAAAAAGCTGCTTGTATTGTCCGGCAACCACACTGTAGCGTTTCAGACTCTCGTTTATGCCGCCGCCGTCGACAGTCACTTTCACATGCTGCACCTTCACATCCACGGTGTCGTTGCCTGCCACAAGCCGCTGCATGCCGAAATCGCGCCGCGCACGTCCGTAAATAGTGCTGTCAAGATCGGCATCGGCATTCTGCCGTGCCTCCATGGCTTTTTCGTATGCCTGACGGTAATTGTTCTCATTGGTCTTGCAGCTCCAAAGCAGAAGCACACAAAGCAACACCATAGTATTTCTCAGCATTGTCATAAAATGTGTATTGGATGCCTGTGTTTACGCCGACAACGGAAGCTGCATCCTCATACTTCCATCCGCACTTTCCCGAGCTCGATTACCTCCAGATCCCGCATATCACCGCCGTCTATCACAAGGCGTATAAGTGTACGCTCACGCTGCCAGCCGTGATAGCCGGCCGCACCCGGATTCACATGCAAAAGGTCGAGTTCCTTGTCGTACATCACCTTCAATATATGGCTGTGGCCGCACACCATAAGCCGGGGACGTTCTTCTATAAGTATGCGGCGTACCCCGGGCGCATAACGCCCGGGATAGCCGCCTATATGGGTCAGCCATACTTTCACTCCTTCTACCGTGAATCTGTCGGTTTCAGGACACATACGTGCAACTATGCCCGAATCGATATTGCCACGCACTGCCCGCACCACCGGACAAACTCCACGCAGACGTTCCAACACACTCCGGTCGCCTATGTCGCCGGCATGCCATATCTGGTCGCAGCCTTGGAAATGGATGGCAAAACGGTCGTCCCAGCAACTGTGGGTATCGGAAAGTATGCCTATTCGCTGCATTATTTCAGCTTCTTGGCTATATCTTTCGGAAGCGCATCCTTATGCACAAGGATGTTCATGGTCTTGGCCAGGAAATACGGTTCGGACACGTAAAAGAAACCGCCGTAAATCTGGTTGGTATCCCACGAGTTCTTCACCTTGTAATAGCGCTTGCCGTTCTGGTCGGTGGCGATGCCTACAATTTCCATGCCGTGGTCATCGGTGGTCTCCTGGCTGTCGAACATCTCCTGACGCAGCTCCTGGGTAACCTCGATTTCATCAACCGGACCGGTGAAGTTATACTTGTCGTTGTTCTTCTCGGCTTCGGTAAGCTTCACCCAACGCGAAAGCTCACTGTCGTTCATGTCGCCTTCGGTCTTGCCCTTGGGCATAAGAGCCACACCGTCGCGCCATTTGAATCCGCCTTCGCTCACATCGGCGGCCCATACCACAGGATAACCTTTTTCGAGCGCATTGTCCACGATGGCCTTCATCTCTTCCATCGGCAGATTATAGTATAGTCCATTGAGCCAGTTGTCGGGAACTTCCACGGCAAATGGTTTGTAGAACGGATGATGTGTGAACGATGTAACCGCCACATAGTTCTCAGGCTTGATTCCAAGCGACTGCGCGAACGATTGCGGCGTATATGTCTTGCCCTTGTAAGTGAAAGTCTCGGGCACCTCGCCCAGATATGCGTCGAGTATGCCGTTCAAAGCCTTCTTCCATGCTGTGCTTACCTTTCGGTTCGGTTTCGACGCCACTGTCTTCACAAGTCCGTTAAGAGCCGCATCAAGCTCGCCGTGCACATGTTTGTCTTCGCCGTATTTCAAACCATCGTATACTTCCTCCGGCACTGCTCCATAACGCTCCCATACATAAGGAACATCCAGAACCGAACCTCCGGCCGCAAAGTTGCACTCGCCGTAATTGCGCACGAATCTGTCGGCCTTATCGGCATAGCAATGACGCACAGTATACATTTCGCTCAAGTCAAGGCTGTCGCCTCCCATACGAAGTATCTCGTCTTCAAAGAACGATGTGCCGGCAAAACACCAGCATGTTCCTGACTTATTCTGATTTTTCACCGATGTAGTCGGAACAAGCACCACATCGGTAAAAACAAACTTTTCGACAGAATCAGCCGCAGCGGTATCCGCCGGAGCATCAATCATATCCAGACGATAGTCCAGGCCTCCGGCCTGAACGCACAACGCTGCTGTCAAGGCAGCTGGTATCAACAGTTTTTTCATAATGATTTAGTTTTCTGCAAAGATAGGTAAAATTAATTACTTGTCAAAAAGGCCGCAAATAAAATTTAGCCGCAGATATATTAGCATATAGAAAGAACCGAATGACGAAAAAACGGAGCTTCCGTCATGACAGAAGCTCCGCAACTCACTTGCTTTTGTTAGAGCGCATTCCTCAGAGCACGCTCCGAATAATTATTTCACCAGCACTTTAAACACTGATTCGCCGACTTTTACCATATATATTCCACGGTCTGCAGCATAGTTGCAATCACCATATCCGGAGAATATGATCATACCGTCCACAGTGTACACCGATACAGCCTTGTCATCGGCACCCGTCACAGCGATTAATCCATCGCATACGCTTACCGAAGCACTGCCTTCGGCCAGCACGTCGGCCGCTCCGCTCGGAACAGCAACATTCGAGAAGCGCGATTCCCCGGTTGTATATACCGCCGTTACGGCGAAACTGTCGTTCTCGCTGCCTGACGTTGTGTAGTTAAGTCCATCAATGACTGCATCGTTTACCTTACGGCTGTTGCGGTAGAGGTTATAGCCTGTAAGCTCAAAGCTCTTCGGCATTCCGGTGCCGGGGGTGTAGGTAATGTCGTCCAGGCCCATCACAAATTTGTCTTCCGAATTACATCTGATTGCGAAATACATGATTCCCTCCGGCAGGTCTACTGTGGTTCTGGACCATGTCGATGGCGCCGAACCAAAATAAATCAAACGGAAATCCGACAGCTCTCTTCCCGAGTCTGAGGCGTATACCTCGAATGTCTCTTCGCCATAAGCGAAAGTATTGAGGCTTCGGGTCATAAACGAAATTGTCTGCGCCTCGCCTGTCAGTACCGGAGATATCAGCCAGTCGTCGGTCCTTCGGTCCTTGTCACAGAACGATACCAGGAACTGATGTCCGGAATTCGGACGCCATGTCACATCGTCATCGCCCATCTCGATGCCCAAGGCCCACAGATTGAAAACCTGCCACGACTTGGCTTCCTCGCGATAAGGATAATGCATGCCAAGTATACCGAATGTACCGGCCGATCCGCTTACATCGACTGTGGTCCAGTCGCCTATCTCATCGATTATAAATGGTTCGTAGCTCTCGAAGTCATCGGTCACCGGTTCGGCCTTCGGCTCATTCCATGCCACAGGCTCCTGCCATTCGAATTCGTAGGCCTGCGGAGTGCCCCATGCCACAAGATGCTCAGGCGCAGGATACAGCGGCAGATGGTTTCTTACTTCCTTGGAAGATACATTGTTCGAACGGTTGTCGTCGGCCTCATAAACTATCTTCGCTGTCAGCTCCGATGTGTCGGCATAGCCCAGGTCGATTTCATGGGTGAACTCTACAGTCAGCGAAGCATCCACTGCAAGACCATCTTTTTCCACTTCCGACAAAAGCCGCTCGCCATCGTACAACTGTACCTTGAAACATCCGGCGTCTTTTTCGCCGACGTTGGCAATCTCGGCAGCTACTGTCTGCGGCTCGCCTGGATAATAATTCTTGCGTGCTTTAAGGCTTACCGACAGGTCGTTGTCGTATACATCGCGAATGGTGATGTCATCGATGAAAATACGCGACAGATTCACAGCCTCGCCAAGGAATGCAAACTGGAAGCGCTCCAGATAATTATAACGGTTCAGTGGTATTTTCACCAGAGTCCATTCATCGGAAGTGCCGTCAAGCACAATCTCGCGCATGGGCTCCCAGATGTCGTCCACACAGCTTTCAACGGTAAGTTTCTGTCCGGTCGAGCGATAGCCGCGATAACGGAACTCAAGCACCGGATGACGGGCCGTCGACAAGTCGATGCATCCCGAAAGCAGGCGAGTCTTGTCGCCGACCGAAACCGGATTAAAGAATATAGCGCCCTTGTCGGAATCATATGGTTCCACACCCAGACCATAATCTTTTTCCCATAATACCCATGCCGATGTTCCGGCGTGGTCCACTACCTGGTTTTCCCATATCGGGTAGGTGGTAAAGCCGCTTGTAAACGACTCGGCAAAAGGCAGCGGATAACCCTCTCCGCCAACTATAACACAGTTCGATATCGTGGTGGCTCCGAATCCGACCTCATTTTCAGAAGACAGAACATATATCACAGTAGTCTGCTCGGTGAAATCGCATACATCATCGTATTCACATACATTTCCGATACCGAGAGTCAGCACCTCTATATCACCGCCGTTTACATAGCGTCCCAGCTTATAGTTCATCGTTTCGGGATTGACTGTTCCGCCATTTGCTCCGGCAGGCACATCCCAGGTAAGGTGCACTGTGTTGCCATTCACATTGGCACGGAAGTTTCCGGCCACTCCGGGTTTGTCGGCACCGGTGTATATCTCGGTTCTGGCGCTTATACTGCGTCCGGCTTCGTTCGATGTGTAAATATCAATGTTGTTATGGCCGTCTTCGGTTTCAAGCACAACGGTCTGCCACGAACCCGGTTCAGGGTTCAGGATTGTTTTGAAAAGTCGGTTATTGACATATACTTCGGCGTCCGACAGCGAGCTAAGTGTCTCGCCGTTATTGGCCTTCTCGGGCGCACGGAATTTCAAGGTGGCTGAATGCACGCCCCATGGCGCGGCCACAACTTCCATATCGGCAACCGGCATCGGAGCATCGAACGGCGAGCCTTCGAGCCTCAGATCATCGATTGCAAGCTTGAACTGGTTGGCCGCACTGATGGCATGGAAACCAAGATGATAGTCGCCTTCTTTTTCAACTTTTATCGCAAGAGAGTAGTCGAACCATGTCCACGACTCCTTATTATCAATCTTCTCAGCAGCAAGCAATGTTGCTGTCATGGCCGTCGGAGTGGCCGACTCGCCCATCATAACCTCCAGAACCTCCGGGAAAGCGTTGACCATAAGACTCGATGCCTTGAACGACAGCGTATAGTCGACTCCTACTTCAAGATGCAGCGCCGGAGTAAACAGCCAGTCGTCTTTTGGATTACTTGCCGAATACACACATTGCAGATACGACTCATCGTTTCCACTGTAGCGCTCCCATGTGGCGCCATCGCCCGCCACATCCACTATCGTGTAAAGGTCGAAGCTTCCTGCATCTGTGAAATTGTCGCTCCATGGCATCTTAAAGCCGGGTCCGGCTACAAAATTCTCCGAAACCGCTGCCTCGCCTTCAATATCCGAGCATACAGGAGTTACTGACAGTCTGAGCGCCACCGGCTCGGTAAACGCCGCCGTATACGTCATTTCAGTGGCTGTAGCCGATTCCGATACCACTTCGCCGGATGGCAAAAGAACCACCTTATACTTCAGCGACTTACGGTCGATGAATCCGCCGTTGGCTCCCTTCTCAGGGGCAGTCCAGCTCATTGTTATCTCATTCCCCTTGGCCGAGGCCGTTACCTTCGACGGAGATGCAGGGGTGTCGTTGCCGACAAAGGTGTCTGTCTCCGATACCGACTCGCTGTTGTCGGCTCCGCCACGCAGCGACACCTCTATTTTCACCTTACCGCGGGCCGATACCGACACTGCCTTATCGACCTTCGATCCCGGAGCGCCTGTGCCCTGGGCAAGTACCTCATCCCCGCACTTCACGGTATAGGACACCTCTCCTTCAAGGGCAGAGCCGCCATAAGTCTCCACAGGCATGGTAAAGGATACTGTTCCATTTCCTTCGGCATCGGTAAATTCAACAGTAAGATCGGTCAGAAGCGCCGGAGCCTCCGATGAAATAACGGTATACGGTATCGCGATACTGCAGAACTGCTCGCCATTGGGTGTGTCGAGAAGCTTCGTACAGCTTCCTGTTTCAAGATTCACCTCAAAAATGGCTCCCGAATTATACTGCGAGTCGACCGACCAGAGCATTCTTCCGCTCTTATGGTCGAATGCTGCGCCAAAATATGATTTCTGGAACTTCATTCCGGTATTGCCTATGCGGGTGAGCTCACCGCTGACCTTGTCCACCCGGTATAAGGCCGGATAATAGGAGTTCAGATAATCGGAAGTATCGGTATCATGGCCCAATATTATATATATATCGCCCTTGGCATTAGCCGCGATTCCATAAGCGATACCCTTATCACCTCCAGGAAGCGATGCAATCTTTGTTACCTTACCAGTTGTCAGGTCAAGGCTGCAGAACGAGTACGATGCCGGCCACATACCGAACTCATCCATAAAACATCCGTAAACATTTCCTGTAGTAACATCGTAAGTAATAGCAGTAGGCTTTCCGGAATCAGACGTGTCAAGCTTGGTCTCCGACTTCAGTCCGGCACCCCAGTCGTTTGTGTCATACCGGAATATCGCCGACGATGTAAAGGCATAATAGCTGCCGTCGGGGGCATAAAAGCCACCCTGGGTCATCGACAATGACCAATCATTGGCTGTAACATATTCCTGAAGATTAAAATCGCCTCCTACCGTGAAACCGCATACTCGCGGTGTCTGATACGACCTGTTCTGGGCCATGACTCCGTAAACGGTAACAGGAGAATTTTCAACTGCAGAATTCGATGCTGCAGCCATGGCACACACTCTGGAAGTCGGGGGTAGCGCATCCGACATATTCGGTTCAAGCGAACTCACTCCACCATTATGGGCAGAAGCAATCTTGCGTGCGTCCTCCATATTTCCCCATGGCGCCCCGTCGAACTGAGAGGCTGCGGCCGCCAATGCCGGAATCGTTACGGCTATGGTCAGCGCTCTAAGTAAAGATTTTTTTTTCATAAGCAGATTGGTAATGATATATTGCCGACTGGAGACACGGTCCTGCCGGAACCGCTTCACACTCCACATCAGACAGACAGCAGTTAATTCGGGCGCAAGATAATCAAAATCACACCATATCGACTTAAACCAGTTCAAGTCGATGCATTTTTTTATGATATTATTACAAAAAGCCTCGAAAAAACCAAACTATTCAATACTCATGTCAATCCGCCATAAACTCTTCCATCAATCGGTCACAGCTCCTGACTGCTCCGGAAGCGCCTTTTCAGACGCGAAAAATACTCCGGCGTTATCCCAAGATACGATGCAAGTATTTTCTGAGGTACACACCTGAGAAGCTCCGGTCGCAGACAAAGCAACGACTTGAAACGCTCCGCCGCACTGCCATTATATATACGTGCGTTCTTGTATTCCTGAAAGAAAAGCTCTTCCTGCGCATAACTGAGCATCCACAACGCTGCATCATGGCATTCCGAAACCAGCCGACGCCAGTCCGACCGTGATATGACAATAAGTTCGCAGTCGCCCCACAAGTCAACCTGATAATACGATTCCAGGTCCTTTACAAACGAGTACTTATTATAAAACACAGTTCCGGGCAATGCAAAAGCAAATGTCCGCTCTCTGTCTCCATCAAAATCACTAAACCGAACAATACCCTTCTTCACCACATACATTTTGGTATCTGTCACTCCGGTTTCCGTGAGAATTGTTCCCGATTCATAACAACGCGACTCCCCCAACGAAAGGAAACGGTCAAGAAGACCGTCCGACGGTATATATGCGCACTCCTTGCGAAGCAATGCCTTCAGCTTGTCCATTTGTTCAAAATTAACCAATCATGAATTCAACAACAAATTTAATAAAATATCCCCACAACACCGTATTTACATCACATTTTTTTATTTTACCCCGGAGTGGAGGCATCCCTGCCTCCACAACAACAAAGAAACAGCATGCCCGTAACGTCGGCGACCCCGCCGACGGCCCTGCGCAGGCGGTCTCAGCACCCGGGCTCACAGCCCTGGTCATACGTCGGCGAGGGCGCCGACGTTACTTTGCCTCCACAACTCACCGTGCAGCATTGAAAACTCCGCGTGTAACGTCGGCGACCTCGACGACGGACCTGCACAGTCGGTCTCACCACCCGGGTTCACATCCCTGGTCATACGTCGGCGAGGGCGCCGACGTTACTTTGCATCCACAATTCACCATGCAGCATCGACAACTCCGGATGTAACGTCGGCGACCTCGACGACGGACCTGCACAGTCGGTCTCACCACCCGGGTTCACATCCCTGGTCATACGTCG
>JAIDBM010000319.1 GCA_029056365.1 Muribaculaceae bacterium
TTATTACTGCAAATTTACTACTTCTATTTCAGTTCCGGTTTGCCGATGCAAATCTAAGGTGGGGAACGGGGTCTAAATAATATAGGATTAGTAACACATAGGTAGAAGGAGGACGGCTGCGGCCGACCTCCTTTTGTTTGCTGAAAACTTGGCCCTAAATATGGTATTATCAACAAGTTGCAATATCGCTGATGAAAAATATGTTTTAAAACATGAAAGAAAATTTCATAATTATTTGTTTAAATGAAAAAGTAGCTGTAATTTTATAGCGTTAACATAGAACATAGCTCAGCATTGGCGTAAAAACGCAGCTCTGAAATATTATACTGACAAGTTTAACTCTAAATACTCATAGCACTATGACTAAGACAATCACTTTCAACGAACTCCGTCGCCTAAAAGACTCATTGCCCGACGGATCCATGCATAAAATCGCAGACAAGCTCAACACCACTGTTCAGACCGTACGCAACTACTTCGGTGGAAGCAATTACGACTTCGGCAAGAACTGTGGTGTTCACATTGAACCGGGTCCTGACGGAGGTATCGTAGTGCTCGACGATGCCACAATCTACGAGATGGCCCTTGAAATCCTGCAGGAGCAGGAAGCCTGAAAAGGGGTAAACTAAAAGAAACATTAAAATCAAGGTGCCGCCGACACTCCAGAGAGTATCGCGGCACCTTTCAGATATAACCATGCGTCTGATTACAGTAGCCATACATACATATGACCACGCCGACCGTCTCCGCCGTCAACTGAATCGCGAGGGCATAGAGGTGGTTCTGCAGAATGTGAACCTTGAATCGCCGGTAGTGTCGTCGGGCATTCGTGTACGTATTCATGAACACGACTTGCCTCTGGCGCTGCGTATAATTGAAAACCCGGATATTTTCCCGCCGGAAGACAACGAAGCCAGCCGTGAGCAGCGGGAGATTCTTGTGCCGGTTGATTTCAGTCACCATTCGTTCAACGCTGCCTGTGCGGCTGTTCGTATGGCACATATGCATGGCAGTGACCTTAAACTGCTTCATACATATATCGACCCTGTGGTGGCGGGAAAGATGCAACTGACCGACTCGCTCACCTACGAACTCACCGATGCCGATGCAAGAAAGAAAATCGAGGAGGACGCATGGAAAAAAATGCAACGCTTTGTCGATGCGTTAAAAGACCGCATGCGTGCCGGCGAATTGCCTGCGGTAAAAATCACAGCCGAAATGCGCGAGGGGGTGCCTGAAGATGCGATAATACAATATGTAAAATCCAATCCGCCTCTGCTGGTGGTGATGGGAACCCGAAGTTTTGAGCAAAAGGAACGCGAAATGATAGGAAGTGTGTGTGCCCAGGTGCTTGACGGATGCCGGTTTTCAGTGCTCGTGATTCCGGAGAATACAAACCTGCATGTGCTCGACAGACGGATAAGAATGCTGTTTTTTGCCAATCTCGACCAGGAGGATATCCTTGCCGTGGATACATTCTATCGTGTTTTCCCGGGAATGCAGACTGAGGCTACTGTAGTGAACATACCCGGACGTCGCCGTCTTATGGAAAGAGTGCGAAGCGACAGTCCGGAGAGCTTGGTGGGATACTTCCGGAAAAGTTACCCCGATTCACTTTTCTCTACCGCTGACATGGCGGCAGCTGCGGCAGTGGACGACTTCGACCGTCTCCAGCTTCAGAACCAGTACGACCTGCTTGTGGTTCCGAATAAGAAAAAGAGTCTGCTCAGCCGGGTGTTCAATCCCGGTCTGGCTCATCGCCTGCTGTTCCATGCCGATATTCCGATGCTTGTGATACCGGTTTGATTTTTGCCTGACGGCGAGATGCCTTGGAACAGGCTATTTAGAAATTAAGACCGAACACAGCCTGGCTGCGTCCGATTATATCGGCCAGAACGGCGCTTGAATCAGGGGCGGCAGGCTGTTCGCCAAGCATTACCGTCGGCGACTGTACAATACCCTCGGCAATCATGTGCTGCAGCACCTTGTGCGCTCCGTGTAAAAGGTGAGGCAGTTCGGCCTGTTGCGATTTGTCGCAATTCTGGTACAGGCTGTAAAGCCGGGATGCCCACAGAGTGAAGAGCACCGGAATGTGTTCATCGGAGAACTCGTCGTGAGGCATCTGAGCCGCAAGCTCGCCCAGCGCGCCAAGAGCCAGGAATGTGAGTCCGCACACTTCTGTAAGGCGGGATTTTTCACTCCCCTGGCCGGCGATGTCGAGCAGCAGAATCGACATCAGGGCGGTGGAGTAGGCCATATGCGCTTCGCCGCAGGCCTGCAGCAGTTCGGCATGAATCGATGCGGCCAATGCAAACATGCGGCATTCATTGTCGGCCGTTGTTTTGGCATTTACCTTCTTGCGCAGGTTTTCATCGGCTTTGGCCAGAAGTATTCCGGAAATCCGCAGGGCCTCGTCGCGAGACTCAGCGCCATATACTTCGGCCTTCAGTTGCTGGAACTCGTTTATATCAACATTCATTTCTTTTTACAGTCTTCTTTTTTATTCGGTTCTTCGTCGGCGTAGCGTTCCGGAAAATCCAGTGCCACCTGCGGTCGCATGTATGCGCGGACTATAAGGAAAATGCCGGCGAGCACAAACGGTATGCTCAGCAGCTGTCC
>JAIDBM010000032.1 GCA_029056365.1 Muribaculaceae bacterium
CTGAAATCGGAGGTGTGGTGGGCGACATAGAATCGCTGCCGTTTCTTGAGGCGGTGCGTCAGCTCCGCTGGGAACTCGGCAGGAGCGCGTTGTGCGTGCACCTTACATATGTACCATACATTGCGGCGGCCAAGGAAATCAAAACCAAACCCACACAACACTCTGTGAAACAGCTTCAGCAGCTCGGAATTCAGCCCGATGTGCTGGTTCTCCGCACCGAACATGAAATTCCGGCCGACGTGCGCCGCAAGATCGCACTCTTCTGCAATGTCTCGCCCGATGCCGTGGTGGATTCGAAAGACGTCGACTCGATTTACAAGGTGCCGCTGACAATGCATTCGCAGCATCTCGATGAAATTGTGCTCCGGCTTATGGAGGTCAGGGCCGAAGGCGAACCGCATATGGAGCCCTGGCTGAACTTCATCAGCAAGCTCGATGCCGCCACCGAACCGGTCACAATTGGTCTGGTGGGAAAATATGTTGAGTTGCAGGATGCCTACAAGTCAATTAATGAGGCACTTCTGCATGCCGCCACATATGCCGACCGCAAGCTGCGGCTGGTGTACGTGCACTCCGAGAAGCTCACCGAGGCCGATGTCGACTCCCAGCTTTCCGGCATGGACGGAGTGATAATCGCTCCCGGGTTCGGTCAGCGTGGCATTGAAGGCAAATTCACAGCGTTGCGATGGTGCCGTGAGCACGATGTGCCCACATTCGGCATTTGCCTCGGAATGCAGTGC
The DNA here is from genome assembly GCA_029056365.1 of Muribaculaceae bacterium. Taxonomy (GTDB): domain Bacteria; phylum Bacteroidota; class Bacteroidia; order Bacteroidales; family Muribaculaceae; genus CAG-873. The sequence continues at coordinate 741 of JAIDBM010000032.1, forward strand.
ATGGTTATTGAGTTCGCACGCAATGTGCTCGGCTTCAATGGCGCCAACTCCACCGAAATGGACCACAGCACCCCATATCCGGTAATCGACCTTATGGACGAGCAGAAAAGCATATCGAATCTTGGAGGCACAATGCGTCTTGGCGCTTACGACTGCCGTCTGCGTCCGGGTTCACAAGCTGCCGCAGCCTACGGCAGCGAACAGGTGAGCGAACGCCACCGTCACCGTTTCGAGTTCAATTCCGCCTATACTGCCGATTTCGAACAGGCAGGCATGGAATGTGTGGGCCGAAATCCGGCCACCGGACTGGTTGAAGTGGTTGAGATGCCATCAAAACGGTGGTATATCGGCACCCAGTATCATCCGGAGTATTCTTCTACGGTTTTATCGCCGAGCCCTATTTTTAAAAGCTTTATACAAGCAGCTATAAATTATCATAACGAACACAAGTCCGAAAGATGAACAAAGACACCTTAACCGGAATGTTGCTCATATTCGCAGTATTGTTCGGCTTCATGTATTGTAACCAGCCGGACCCGAATGCAGCGAAAAACGACACTCCAAGCGGACAGAACGCCGATACCAAAGTGGCCGATGTCCAGAATGTTACCTTGACCGATACACTCGGTGCGGCCGATTTTCAGGCTCTTGAGAAGGTTGTACGTGCCTCAGGCTCACCAGTGGAGGGCGAATCAGGCCGTTACCGCTTCGAGCAGGGAGCGCTTTATGCCGAGGCCGACAGCACCGGAGTGAGCGGCTATGTGAAAACCGGCGGCGGAAACGTCGACCTGAGCCTTCTCGCCACTCTTTCGTCCGAACTGCTGCCGGAGCAGCGTAATGAGGCCATGCAGCAGGTGCGCAACAGCATCAGCGCGGCCATGAAATACAAGAGTTTCGCCCGCTATCTTGGTGGCGCCGACTCTACTGTGACTCTTACCAACGGACTCCTGACTGTGAATTTTGCCTCACGTGGCGGAAAAGTGGGGTCGGTAGTGCTGAATAAATACAAAACCGAGAACGGCGAGCAACCTCACGATGTGGAACTGTTCAACACCAATACAGGCGATTACAGTTTTGCAATGCGTACCGCCGACCAGGTGCTCAACACCTCCGAATTCAACTTCATTCCTGTGGTTGAGAGCGACACCACGGTGCTGATGCGTCTTGACCTCGGCGAAAATGTGTGGTGGGGTCTGCGCTATACTCTTGTTCCCGGACAGTATCTTGTAAGGATGGATGTTGTGCAGCAGGGCATGGGCGCCGTATTGCCCCAGGGCACGACCCAGATGAGTTTCAGCTGGAACCAGAAGATGGTGCGTAATGAAAAAGGCCGCACTTTTGAAGAACGCAACTCGGCAATCTACTATAAGGTAAAAGGCGACAGCCCGGAAGATCTGTCAGCCAACGACGACGACTCGGAGAGCCTCAGTGCCGCTGTTAAGTGGGTGGCCTTCAAAAACCAGTTCTTCAGCTCGGTTATCATCCCCAAGGCCACATTCTCATCGGCAGAACTCAATTCGGCGGTGCTGAAGAAAGATGTCGACTTCCTCAAGCAGATGGACATGGACGCCACATTGCCTTATGGAGTGCAGGACGGTACGGCGGCATCGTTCGATTTCTTCTTCGGTCCCAACGACTATCCGATGCTCTCCGACCTCGACGATGTGCTTGGTGCCGACGAGGACCTCGACCTGAACCGGCTCGTGCCACTCGGCTGGGGTATATTCCGCTGGGTAAACCAGTTGATAATCATTCCGGTGTTCAGCTTCCTTGGCTCCTTTATCAGCAGCTATGGCATTATAATACTGCTGCTTACCATCTTTATCAAGATAATTCTTTTCCCCTTTACATACAAGAGTTACAAGTCGCAGGCCAAAATGCGTGTGCTTGCTCCGGAAATAAAGGAAATCAACGAAAAGTATCCCGGCAACGAAAATGCCATGCAGCGTCAGCAGGCCACAATGGCCCTCTACAGCCGCGTAGGCGCCAGCCCGTTCTCAGGCTGTCTGCCAATGCTTCTGCAGATGCCTGTGCTCATAGCCATGTTCAGCTTTTTCCCCTCGGCTATAGAGCTTCGCGGACAATCGTTCCTCTGGGCCAGCGATCTTTCGGCGCCTGATGTCATCTGCACTCTGCCCTTCAGCATTCCGTTCTATGGCAACCATGTGAGCCTGTTCTGTCTGCTTATGACTGTGGTGAACATCATTTACACTAAAATCAACATGGCCAATCAGCCCGGTGGCAACAGCATGCCCGGCATGAAGTGGATGATGTATCTGATGCCCGTGATGTTCCTGTTCTTCTTCAACGATTATGCATCAGGACTCAGCTACTATTACTTCCTGTCGCTGCTTATAACAATCATCCAGACCTGGGTGGCCCGTAAGTTTATCGATGAGAAGAAAGTTCGAGCCGAGCTTATGGCCAATGCCAAGAAACCCAAAAAGAAATCCGGTTTCATGGCCCGTCTCGAAGAAGCGCAGCGCCAGCAGCAGGCCGCTTTGCGTGCCCAGCAGCAGAAAGGCAAACGCAGGTAAATCGTAAGAGCCAGTCTTACATAACATACAAAGAGAGGTTGAGTCCGCACTGCGACACAACCTCTCTTTGTATGTATATCCCCCCGGAGTGGAGGCATCCTTGCCTCCACATAATAAGTATTAGTAGAGTTTTGTCGTGCCGATGTAAGTACGCTGATATGTTTAATGTCTAACTCGACACCATTGATTGATCTATTACTCTGTTGAGGAGCCGTATGAAGGTAGGTTTGTATAGGATAATAGAAACCATGTCTGGTATGTATATAGATGGCATTATGATGTATTAAAACGAATAATAATGACAAAATTTATACGATTAACATAAATTAACGCCATTATGTTTGATTTTGCCTGTTTGATTTGTATATTTGCAAAAAGGTAATTTAGCGAATTAAAAGTAAATAAAACGGGAAAGCGTATTCTAATACTATATCTCGATAAGTATCAGGAAGTAGTCCAAATCATAGGGTGTATAATCTATAAATATAAACAATCATGAAAAACTATTTTATTAAATTTTTTGTTGCTATGGGAACGATTCTTATCGCGACCATATGCTCCATTCATGCAATTGCAGAGGAAGTGTCTGTGGAGAAAGCGTTTGAAATGGTTGCTGCGGAGATTCCTGAAAAGGATGTGAATGTATACTTGTGCAAAAACTATGAAGACAAAGAACTGTATTGGCAGTTTTTCGTTGATGCAGACCCCATGGCAAACTGGGGACATAAATGCTATATCGCTAAGGTTCTAAAAAATCAGACAAATATTTCTGATGGCTTAGTTTCTCTGCAAGAACATAACTTTTTCCCTGATATAGAATTAGAGGAATATAAGGTGAACATTGGTGCGACCTCCACTAATGGTATCATTACTGATTGTGTAGAGATTAAGGCTTTGCCAGAAGGATATAACTTCAATGCTGGTCGTCCTGGAAAGAATTATGCAATTATCATTAGTGGTGGGGTAAATAAGAGGATTAACTACTCTCGATATTGGAACGACTGTTCTTTAATCTATAGAATACTCACAAAGCGATATCGTATTGAAAAAGACAATATATATGTAGCTATTTCTGATGGTACTAATCAGGATTTGGATATCAATCTAACGACATCTTCCCTATATCCGCATTTTGCATCGTCTTCATTAGATTTGGATTTCGATGGAGAGGATGATACTCGATTTGCAGCGACAAACAAGGAAATTGCTATGATTTTTGAGGAGTTAACAGAACGGCTTACGGCAGATGACCATCTGTTTATATATGTTATAGATCACGGTAAACGTGGACTTAATATTAAAACGAATCAGACTGAATCGTGTATTTGTTTATGGAATGAGGAGGAGCTTTATGCTTCTGATTTAAGGGATATGTTGTTGCCCTTTAGAAATAAAGGAGTCGCAATAAGTGCGGTGTTTGGTCAGTGTTATTCTGGTGGTTTTGTGAAACCTCTAAGTAATATAGGATGTGTAGTCGCGGCAGCCTGCGGTGAAGAAGAATTTTCATACGGATGTTCCAATGGACAATATGATGAATTCGTTTTAGCTTGGTCTACAGCTATGTGTGGAATGGATGTTTTCGGGAATAAGGTATCTTCCGATTTTGATGGAAATAATATTGTGTCAATGGAGGAGGCATTTTGGTATGCATTGGCAAATGACAAGGCAAGTGAAAAACCCAAATATAGTTCTGACCCCATGAGGGTTGGAAAGTATCTGGCCTTTAACTATATTCCACCTTTAATTGATATGAAGTTACGTGATAGTGATTCGGATAATCTTATATTATCGAACAATATAATTAGATGTTCGTGGGATAGTCCAGATATTTGGTTGAGAAATAGTGATGATGGAATTGAGGTCCATCAGCCTGTGAATTTATTGAATTCAGATAAGGCCTATATCAATGTAAGAGTTTTTAATGTTGGAAGGACTCTGAATGAAGGGAACTATCGCCTTGATGTAAAGTGGGCGTTGGCTGGATTCGAAGCGCAAAAGAGATACTTTGATGAAGATATTGATGTCAATAATTATCCGCGAGGTGGTAATATAGGAAGTATTGAAATTCCTGTGGTGGAGCCATTCAATAGTGAGGTGGTTTGTATTGAGTGGAGTATTCCAGATGAATTGAAATTTGCATTTCAGAATGAGGATGTGAAAATAGATGATTTTCTCTTTTATGCAGAAATCGTACAGACTGATTTGCCAGATGCTCCATCTTCAGAGACTACCGATGTTTATGCTGAAGTAATGAAGAATCATCGTGCAGCAATGAAAAATGTTGTTTTTGTTGATGACTCGGAATTGACATCGCAATTGCTTATGGGAAATCCTGGGAATGCAACAGTATATTATGCAATAAACTTATTGTCAGACGGAAATAGTGTTTCGGATTTTTTGAATGAATATAACTTCTCTATCCAAATGCCTCAGTCTTTTTATGACAAGTGGAGGGGTGCTGGTGGTACTACAAGTTGCAAAACGAGCTTCGTAAAGAAAGGTTATATGAATTTCATGTTTAATTCTGGCAGCGATTATATTTCAGGGATACCCGTAAAGGGGGGGAGATTCAGAACTTCTCCAGATTTCTTTAACCAAAAAGCTCAATGCTGTTCCTCGATATGTGGATATTGTCTTAAGAACAGGATTTAGTCAGGATGTAAATCTAAAACCGATTTGCGGTGGACTTCGTGTGTATGTATCTAAAGACAATAATCGGTCGGCAAGCCAAATCGAATCTGTACAATCAGGCTATAATATTATAAATAAAGATGATATGCTTGAAGATGGATGCGTGGTGGTTAAATTAGATAAAAATGTTGAAGAACCTGTAGGTGTAGTTATCACAGACATACTTACAGGAGATGGAGTAGCAAATGGAGTTGTAGAATTAGGAACTGATTGTGCTTCGATTAGTTACGCAGGTATCGCTTCTGGTTTATATTCTGTAGATATTCGCGTTTCTGACAATGTTGTGGATAGCGCTAAGATTCAAATTAATAAGTAGATAAGTCAACCAATAAATAACTATGCGATGAAAACGATTATTACTATAGCTGCAGTGTTTGCGGCATTGGCGGCGCAGGCTCAGACGCTGTATGTGCTCGGGTGCGGCGATGGATTGAGCTACCATGAAGAAGAAGCTCTTGAAGTGGAACTTGTAGATGGAAAATACACTTTCGATGTGAAGAATCTGAGCGACCTGTATGTGTCGTTCAGCCGTTGGAACGAAGAAAGCGAAACTCCTTTTAGAACTGAATCCTATGTGTTTCAGTTCGACTATACCCGACTTGGCGAAAGTGTCGCGCCCATACGACGTTCTTATACCGACACTGATATATTCACCAGGTTACCGTTCGAGGGCGACTATCACGTTGAGATAGGATCGAAACTTAGCGATGCGACTTTTTACGCCCGCATGCCGGAGTGTGTCTATAGCAACGACCTGTACTATGTGGGTCCGGGCAGCGATGGCAGCGGCAACGTGGCCCGGCAGCTGCGCAGGGTGTCGGAAGCCGAATTTCAACTTGATTGTAACGGAGAAAACCGTATATTGGCCAAGTCGTTGTTCTGTATAGCGGGAAGTGGCTGGCAGGATGGCTATGGCTGTGGTGTGGTTGACGGTTCTGACTGTGTGAAGCTGTGGCAGTTTGGAAAGTATACCATGCTTGAGAACGACTTCGAGGGAACGATAAATGTGAAGTTGAACCGTGGATTGCTTCAGCCTGCGGAAGTGACTATGACAAGTACTGCGGGTATAGGTAATATTGAGTCCGATTCAAACGCAGCGGTGAAATATTACAATCTGCAGGGAATCGAGATACAGTCGCCCTGCAATGGGATTTTTGTAGAACGGAGTGCTAACGGTAGCCGTCTGGTGAAAAAATAACCTTACTATGAAAAAGATATTTAGTATTGTATTATTTATCGCGCTGGGTTGTGCGATGAATGCCCGTACGCTGTATGTGGAGTATGAAACCACCGACGGTGCTAAGAATAATGTGGAACTGACTGACTGTGACGGCAAGTTCGTGCTCGATCTCGACAACTTGAAGAAGATTGAGTTCAGTCTGTCGGATAACCCCGACATGTACGATGAACAGCTGTATTTCAATCTTGATTCATCAAAAATCGGACGGAAGGTGTCGCCAAGGCGCCGAAGCTATTTAGAGAATCTCGCTTCTACGAATCTGCCTGTTTACGGCTGCTATCATATAGAGATTGCATCCGACCTGTCATATGGCATATTTATGACCCGTATGAGCGATGAGCTGTTCGATGGCATTCCATGTTATGTGGGTGCGACGGTCGGAGAAAAGCTGGAGCTTGTGCGTGAGTTCAGTCGTATATCAGATACTGAATTCGAGCTATCCTGTAGTGGCGACGAGGCTATTCCGGCCTTTAGGGAGTTTAGAATTCGTATCTTCGAACAGGGCGAAGGGAATATTGGCTATTACGAATATGGAACCGCTCGCATCACCTCGGCGACAGACGAGTCGTATTGGGAAAATGGCAAGAAGACCATGCTTGATGAGCCGTTCAGCGGTGTGATACGTCTGACACGCATAGCCGGCAGTCCGGACGTGGTCCGGGTTGTTATGCAGCCATAACGACAGCAGCGGGTTCAGCAGCGGACGTTGTATTTGTTGATGAGCATCACCGGCCGATAACTTTCCTTGGCATAGCGGAGGCCGGGTTCGCCCATATCTTCTTCACGGTTGATGTAGCGTATCTGGGAATGGCGATGCAGCATTTCGGCTGCGAACAGACGGTTTATTGTCTCGCCGGCCCCGGGTACATCGTGGTTCATTTTCTCGATATGCACGTATAGAGTGTCGCCGATAATCTCGCCTATGGTGAATGCCACTATTTCTCCGCTCTGGCCGCGCAGAACCGCGCCTTCAAACGGGAAACAGCTGTAGTGCGCCAGAATTCTCCGGCACTCGTGCTGCTCGTATAAAGCCATGGAAGTGTCGATTTTTTCCGCCAACGGACGGCCTGCGAAGAAAATCTCCACCTCAGGCAGCAATTCCGGGGTAAGGGGTTCGAACTCATAGGCCGGATTGTCGGTCATGAAGCGGTTCACATGGTTCCGTTTCTTCGACAGAGATTTTCCGGAAAGAGAAGCCAGGGCCGTGGCTTCGTAGATGTAATCGCTCCAGCCGTCGAGTAGCTCCGGTTCACCGCCGGTAACGGCAGCGACGGCATCGATGCGGTCTTCGGGAATTGCCGAAAGCACAAGAGGTATATCGGCCTCGCGACAGTACTCGCGCAGCATGTCGATAGACTCCTGCAGCGGGAGTTTGCCTATGGGCAGAGAAAAAGCTGTCTCGCCCGGACGGTTCTCTGAAAATCCTTTGATGAACAAAGTGTCGTCATATACGCAATATTCATAGCCGAAGCAGTCGATCCACATGTATATGCCGCCTATCGTATAATCGCAGGTACGGGTCGATGAATGCTGCAGCAGCTGGTTTATCAGAGGCAGGTCGGCCAGAGTTATGATTCTGAAATCAAGTGCGGGTTTATTTTTTACGGCCACCTCGTAGAGTGGGGCATGTGAATTGCGGTAGTCCATGACAGAGTAAACATTGAAAAAAACGAATATAATATACCAACGCCACAAATCAACGATATGTTCAGATGCATGGAGTAACAGCGACAGGTCCGGGGCGTGGTTCTGGCCATCTTTGCAGCGAACGCTGTCGGAAATAATGTTAAAACGGATGTTAACGCTGGCAAAATGAAAAAAAAACGCGTTTATGGCTTGTGAAAAATCCGTAAAATTTTATTACCTTTGCAAACAGAAACGCGAAAATCTTGTGCGATGGAGCCTGGGGAAACGCGTATTTGCGTAACTGTCAGAATGATAGTCACGCCATTACGCTTTTTTTTAAGTTTTGAGCCGGGTTGGTCGCCGACCTTGAAAACAGAAACCATACGATAAACAACGATATGATATCAACAGCAATTTTCGGAATCGAAAACAATGCATTGCTCGCGCTGACGGCCCTGCTTACAGGCGCCGGTCTGGTAGCGTTGGCATTATGGCTTGCGGGGCTGATTTCGCCTCGGTCGTTCAATCCACAGAAAGGCGAGGCATACGAATGCGGTATTCCTACCCGCGGCGAGTCGATGTCGCAGTTTAAGGTCGGCTACTATCTGTTCGCCATTCTGTTTCTTATGTTCGATGTAGAAACAGTATTTCTTTTCCCTTGGGCGGTGACTATGCAAAGTCTCGGTGTTGACGGACTGCTTAGCATCGCCGTATTTTTTGGTGTCTTAGTGCTGGGTCTTGTATATGCCTGGCGGAAAGGAGCGCTCGAATGGAAGTAACAACAAAAAGCATGCCCTACGAGGCATGGAAAGACAACGAATATATCGAAAAGCTCGTGAACGAGCTTAAGGAGAGCGGCACTAATGTGATAGTAGGGCAGCTCGACAAACTTATCAACTGGGGGCGGTCGAACTCAATCTGGCCACTTACCTTCGCCACCAGTTGCTGCGGCATCGAATTCGTGAGCCTTGGCGCTGCACGATTCGACATGGCGCGTTTTGGCTGGGAAGTAGCGCGAGCCTCGCCCCGTCAGGCCGACTTCATGATGGTGGCCGGAACAATAGTGAACCGCATGGTTCCGGTGTTCCGCCGTCTCTACGACCAGCTCGCCGAACCCAAATATGTGATAGCCTGTGGCAGCTGTGCCATCTCGGGCGGTCCGTTCCGCAAGAGTTATCACGTAGCCAAAGGCATCGAGGAAATCGTGCCGGTGGATGTGTTTGTACCCGGCTGTCCTCCGCGTCCTGAAGCAATGATCTACGGCATCATGCAGCTGTCGCGCAAGATAAAGGTGGAGAAGTTCTTCGGTGGTGTAAACCGTCAGGAGAAACAGCAGGAATTTCTTGATTCTCATCCGGTAAGCGGCGTCAACGACTAACGCCCGGCCCTATTACCATATATAAAATCAAACAGAAGCAAACAATATGGCAAATATACAGGAAAAGATCGCAAAGCTCTACCCCTCGGCAAGCGTGGAGCAGGCCGACACCCTGACCATTACAGTCGATGACGCCCAGTGGCATGCACTGGCCCAGACCCTGCGCGATGAATGTTCCATGGACTATCTCGTTACAATCGTGGGTATGGACTGGAAGGAATCGCTCGGATGCATCTATTATCTGATGTCGTCGAAAACAAACGAAATCGTAGCCGTAAAAGTAAGCACCACCGACCGCGAGCGTCCGATGCTTCATTCCGTGGCCGACCTCTGGCGTGTTGCATGCCTCTACGAACGTGAGGTATACGACTTTTATGGCATCATATTCATAGGTAATCCGGATATGCGCCGCCTTTTCCTCAATATCGACTGGAAAGGATTCCCCCTGCGCAAGGATTATGACGAAGACCCCGCTCTGAACCCGGTTTCGATTGAAAACGAGCGTCAGACCGACCTCACCGACACCTGGGTGGAGGAAGCCGATGGAAAAGTGGTGAAAAAAGAAGTGGAGGTATTCTCGCCCGAAGACTTTGTGGTGAATATCGGTCCGCAGCACCCTGCCACTCACGGCGTGCTCCGCTTCCGTACAGCTGTCGATGGCGAGGAAATCAAGAAAATCGATGTCTATATGGGTTATATCCACCGCGGTGTGGAGAAACTCTGTGAGTCGCTGACTTATCCGCAGACACTCCATTATATGGACCGTCTCGACTACTTCTCGGCCCATAACTATCATCACGGCCTGTGTCTGCTTTACGAACGTGCCGCAGGCATAGAGATTTCGCGCCGTGCGCAGGTTATCCGCGTGATGATGGACGAACTCTCGCGTATAGCGTCGCACTGCCTGTTCATAGGCACATACTGCATGGACCTCGGTGCCACCACAATGCTGTTCTATACCCTGCGTGTGCGCGAGCAGATACTCGACATTATGGAGAAAACATGCGGTGCCCGCATGACATTCAACTACGACTGTATCGGTGGCGTGATGCAGGATCTTGCGCCGGATTTCGTGAAGGACGTTCACGCCCTGCTCGATGTGCTTCCTGCCAACATAAAGGAATACAACAAGATTTTCACCGGCAATGTGATAGCCCGTCACCGTATGGAAGGCGTGGGTGTGCTCAGCCGTGAGGATGCCATATCATATGCCGTGACAGGCCCCAGCGGCCGTGCGAGCGGATGGGCCTGCGACATGCGTAAGCTCAAACCCTACAGCATCTATTCCGAGCTCGATTTCAACGAAGTGATTGCCGAAGAGGGCGACTCCATGGCGCGTTTCAAGGTGCGTCTCCTCGAAATCGAAGAGTCGGCGAAAATCCTCGCGCAGCTTGTCGACAATATTCCCGAAGGCGAATACTGCGTGAAAGTGCCGAAGGTGCTCAAAATTCCTGCAGGACAGTATTTCGAAATAGTGGAAGGCTGTCGCGGAGCATTCGCCCTTTACCTCGAGAGCGACGGAACCACCAAGCCTTACCGTCTGAAGATTGCGCCTCCCTGCCTGCCTCTGGCCGGTGTGGTCGACCACATCACACGCGGAACAAAGATAGCCGACCTTATCACCATCGGCGGCTCGCTCGACTATATCGTGCCCGACATGGACCGCTGACAACAGATCAATCAAATAGTAATAAATCAATCACAAGCCATATAAAACTTAGATCATGCAAGATTTATCAGCAATAACTAATTGGATCCATAGTTTTCTGAGCTCCTTTATGCCCGGCTGGCTCACCACCACCGTGGAATGCGTGCTCATAGGCGTTGGTCTGCTGTTGGTGTACTCCCTGCTGGCCCTCTTCTACATTTACTACGAACGTAAATTCTGTGCCGCCATACAATGCCGTATCGGCCCTAACCGTGTAGGTCCTCTCGGTCTGTTGCAGAGTGTGGCCGATATGTTCAAGATTCTTATCAAGGAACTTATCGAACTGAAGCATATCGACCGCTTCCTCTTCGCACTTGCCCCTTATCTGGTGATAATAGCATCGATGCTCACCTTTGCCGTGCTGCCCTGGGGCAACGGACTTCAGGTAATCGATTTCAATATCGGCATATTCTTCCTTATTGCCGTATCGTCGATCGGCGTGCTTGGCATACTGCTTGCCGGATGGTCGTCGAACAACAAGTTCACCCTTATCGGCGCTCTCCGTTCGGGAGCCCAGATGGTAAGTTACGAACTCTCTATCGGACTGTCGGTGCTCACAATGGTGTGTCTTGCCGGCACAACATCGGTGGGCGGTATAATTGAGGCCCAGTCCGACATGTGGTTTATATTCAAAGGACACATTCCGGCTCTGATTGCCTTTGTAATCTATATGATAGCCGGTACGGCTGAGACCAACCGCGGACCGTTCGACCTTCCCGAGGCCGAGTCGGAACTCACCGCAGGTTATCACACCGAATACTCGGGTATACATTTCGGCTTCTTCTATCTGGCCGAGTATCTCAACCTGTTTGTGATTTCGGGTGTCGCAGCCTTGCTGTTCTTCGGCGGCTGGATGCCGTTCCATGTACCGGGTTGGGAAAGTTTCAACCACATCATGGACTATATCCCGTCGGTTGTCTGGTTCCTTGGCAAGGCCTTCGTGCTGTCGGCAGTGATCATGTGGTTCAAGTGGACATACCCCCGTCTGCGCATCGATATGCTTCTGAGCCTTGAATGGAAGTATCTCCTGCCGATCGGACTGTTCAATCTGGCACTGATGGCCTGCATCATCGTGTTCAACCTGCATTTTTAATTGAATAAACAAACATCAACAATATACTCAACTCCACACCATGAGCGATAAATTTGGAAAAATAGCCCAGGTAATCGGCCCGGTAGTCGATGTCATCTTCGAGGGCGATACGCTGATACCGCCTATCTATACGGCACTCAAGATCGACCGAGAAGATGGTTCGCAGCTTGTTCTTGAGGTAGAGCAGCATATCGGTGAGGACACCGTGCGTTGCGTGGCCATGGAATCGACCGACGGTCTTCGCCGAGGCATGCGCGTCGACAATCTCGAACGACCAATAGCCGTGCCTACCGGCGACCAGGTGAAAGGCCGTCTGCTTAATGTTCTCGGCAACGCTATCGACAATCTCGCACCGCTCAACCGCGACAATCTGCGTCCGATTCATCAGCCGGCTCCAGAGTTCGATGATCTTACCATCGGAACCGAGATTCTTTCTACCGGCATTAAGGTTATCGACCTTCTTGAACCGTATTCAAAGGGCGGTAAAATCGGTCTGTTCGGTGGTGCCGGTGTGGGCAAGACCGTGCTCATCATGGAGTTGATCAACAACATTGCCAAGGGTCATGACGGATTCTCGGTATTCACCGGTGTGGGCGAGCGTACCCGCGAGGGTAACGACCTGTTGCGTGAAATGATTGAGTCGGGCGTTATGCGCTATGGCGAAAAATTCAAGGAAGGCATGGAACGCGGCGAGTGGAATCTTGCCGATGTCGATGCCGAGGAACTGCGGCAGTCGCAGGCCACTCTTGTGTTCGGTCAGATGAACGAACCCCCGGGCGCACGTATGCGTGTGGCGCTTTCCGGTCTTACTGTGGCTGAACAGTTCCGCGACCAGGGCAGCGGCGGTAAGGATGTGCTGCTGTTCATCGACAACATTTTCCGTTTCACTCAGGCGGGTTCCGAGGTGTCGGCGCTTCTTGGCCGTATGCCATCGGCGGTAGGTTACCAGCCCACTCTCGCATCGGAAATGGGTGCGCTTCAGGAACGAATCACTTCTACAAAGAACGGGTCAATCACATCGGTGCAGGCTATTTATGTGCCCGCCGACGACCTTACCGACCCGGCTCCTGCGACAACCTTCAACTTCCTCGATGCAACCACCGTGCTTTCGCGTAAGATAACCGAGCTTGGTATTTACCCGGCCGTTGACCCGCTGGAATCAACCTCGCGAATCCTCGACCCCAATATCATTGGCGAGGACCACTATAACACCGCTCAGGCAGTGAAGCAGCTTCTGCAGAAGTACAACGAGCTTCAGGACATCATTGCCATTCTTGGTGTGGACGAGCTCTCCGATGAGGACAAGCAGGTTGTGGCCCGTGCCCGTCGTGCCCAGCGTTTCCTCTCTCAGCCTTTCCATGTGGCCGAGCAGTTTACCGGCGTGCCGGGTGTGATGGTGCCTCTGAGCGAAACTATTCGCGGTTTCAAGATGATTCTTTCCGGAGAGATGGATGAATACCCCGAGCAGGCCTTCCTCAATGTCGGTACAATTGACGATGCCATTGCAAAGGGTAAGAAACTCCTTGCGGAAGTAGGACAATAATCAACGTTCACAGCTAAACTCACTATATAGATGACACTTAAAATCATATCGGCAGAAGAAATTCTTTTCGAGGGCGAGGCGAAGTCGGTGACCCTCCCCGGAGCCATGGGTTCGTTCATGGTACTCGACCACCATGCATCGCTTATTTCTACCCTCACCGCCGGAAATATAGTGTATGTTACGGCTGACGGCCAGGAACACACCGATGAAATCGGCGGCGGTCTGGTTGATGTTGACAATAATGTAGTTTCAGTATGTCTTTACTAATCCGCAACGGCATGAAATTCCGACTAAAAACAATACTTGCCTTCCTGATTGCGCTTCTGTTCGCTGTGCCTGCCGCATCGGCCGACGATGCTTTTGTGGCTCAGGCCGACAAGGATGCACGTGAGGCAGTGCACGATATGGAAAAGGATACCGAGGACGCTGCACATAAGCTTGATCCGAAGGATATCATATTCGAACATCTTGGCGATGGCTATGGATGGGAGGTGCCGTTCGATCATCATCATCGGATTCCTCTGCCCGTGATTGTGTGGGCAAGCGACGGCCTGCACGTGTTTTCATCGGGCCGGGTGACCGGAGGCCAGACTTATCGCGACGGAAACCTCGAGTTCAGAATCGCAGGCCATGACAGTCCGTTCAAGGGCAAGGTGGTGGAGGTGCTTCCCGATGGAAAAGAGGTGAAGCCTGCTTTCGACTTCTCTGTGACCAAGAATGTGTGCGGTGTGTTTATTTCGGCGATTCTTGTGCTCGGACTTATGTTCTGGCTTGCCGGCTTCTATCGCCGCAACGGACTCAAGGCACCGCGCAAGGGACTTGGAGCCGTTGAATCGATGCTTGTGTTTATCTACGACACGGTAATAAAATCGACTCTCGGCAAGAAGGCTCCGAAATTCGCGCCGTATCTGCTGTCGGTGTTCTTTTTCATCTTTGCGATGAACCTTCTGGGACTTATAGTCATATTCCCCGGAGGCGCGAACCTTACAGGCAACATCGCCGTGACACTTGTTCTGGCGGTGATAACATTCCTTGTGACGAATCTTTTCGGCAACAAGCATTACTGGAAAGAGATTTTCTGGCCCGATGTGCCCATTTGGCTGAAGTTCCCGATTCCAATCATGCAGTTCATCGAGGTGTTCGGAATTTTCACCAAGCCTGCGGCGCTTACAGTGCGTCTGTTCGCCAACATCATGGGCGGACACATGATAGTGCTTGTGCTTACCCTTCTGATATTCATCTTCGCGGCCGTGAGTCCGGCTGCCGGTGGCGGAGCCACAGTTATATCGGTGCTTTTCTCGGTGTTCATGCTCCTGATCGATGTGCTTGTGAGCTTTATCCAGGCGTATGTGTTCACCATGCTCTCAACGATATTTATATCGCTGGCCCAGGAAGAACATGCCCACGACGAGGCACATGCGGCTGAGCCGGCCGCTCACGGAGCAGAGGCAAAGACTCAGACCGCTTGAAACAGACTTTAGAAAAAAATAACAGATAAAATATAACCCTTCTAAAATTTACAATTATGTTAGGATTTTTAGCAGAACTTTCAGTAACAGGTTTTGGCGCCTCGATTGGCGCAGCAATCGCAGCAATCGGCGCAGGTATCGGCATCGGTAAAATCGGTGCGTCCGCTATGGAGGCAATTGCCCGTCAGCCCGAGGCAGCAGGCGATATCCGAAGCAGCATGATCGTGATTGCCGCTCTCGTCGAAGGTGTGGCACTTTTCGCCGTAATCGTTTGTGTACTTGCACTGTTCGTTTAAGCTCCGGCATCATAACAATATTCCCGCAACAATCAACCTCCTGCGATAATGGAATTATTCACACCTGATTTAGGCTTGATCTTCTGGATGTTTGTGGCATTCGGCATCTTATTCTTCCTTCTGTGGAAGTTTGCCTGGCCCATGATACTGAAGACCGTCGACCATCGTGCCGACCTCATCGACAAAGGTGTGGAGTATGCGCACGAAGCCCAGGAGCAACTCAAGAATGCCCAGCAGCAATCCGATGCCTACATGGCCGAGGCCCGTCGCAAGCAGGCCGACATGCTGCGCGAAGCCGACAAGATGAAGACTCAGATCATCGAAGAGGCCCGCTCAGCCGCCCAGACCGAGGCTCAGAAAGTGATGGACTCCGCACGTCTGCAGATTGAACAGCAGCAGAAGGAGGCCCAGCAGCAGCTGCGCAACCAGGTAAGCGAAATGGCTATTGAAATCGCCGGCAAGGTCGTTAAGACCCAACTGGAGAACGATAAGGCTCAGGCTCGCCTGGTAGGCACTCTGCTCGACGAACTCGAAAGCAAAAAATAATCCACACCCATACCTGACGCAATGAACGAAGGACTCATACCCAGGCGATATGCCAAAGCTTTATACGAAGTTGCCGTTGAACGCGGACAGGCCGAGAGACTGTATGTGCTCATGACCAGCATGGAACATCAGTTCGAGGCCGCTCCGGCTCTTGCAACGACACTGTCGAATCCATTTGTGGGCGATGCCGATAAGATTGCCCTGCTGCTTACTGCGGCCGGGGCATCGGACAGCGACAGCATCTTTGCCGACTTTCTCAGGCTGCTGGCTGAAAACAAACGTCTGGATTTCGCTCCCGGTATCAGCCGGGCGTATACTCTGCTTTACCGGCAGGAGCGCGACATTTACCGCGTGCACGTGGTAAGTGCGGCCCCGTTGGCCGACGACCAGGAAAAACGACTGAAGAGTTTTATCGAGGGGCATCTGAACGGCGCCTCTATGGAATATACCTCATCGGTCGACCCCGGTCTTATCGGCGGTTTCGTGGTGAACGTCGACAACGAACGCCTCGATGCCTCAGTGCGGCAGCAGCTTCAGCAAATGCGTCAGCAACTGATTCAGTAACCCGGCGACAGCCGAACACGAACGGATAACAGAAAAAGATCACCAAAACAAAGTAACAAATCAGGCCGCCCAGGCGGCCATAAGCCGAAAAGCCCATACAATGATAAACCCCAGCGAGATTTCGGAAGTATTAAAACAGCAGCTCGAGAGTGTCAACTCAAAGGTATCGTTTGAAGAAGTTGGCAGCGTGCTTGAAGTCGGCGACGGCGTAGCCCATGTCTACGGTCTCGACAACGTGTGCGC
>JAIDBM010000320.1 GCA_029056365.1 Muribaculaceae bacterium
CAGGAAACCAAACGTCCCGGCAGCATCACGGCTGATGAAGTCATAAACGCCATATACTCAGTGCCTGCAAGCGCTTTCCCGGTAAAGACCGCCGCAGGAGTATGGGGTGGTACCGAAGCATTCGGAAACATCAACCCGGCCGCACGAATCCAGGAATCGGGTTTCCACAAGACTCACCAGCGCCAGCTGTGGGTCGACGGCAAACTTACCCAGAAGCTCGATTCCCTTCTCAAGGGGCTGAGTGTATTTATCAGCGCAGGCTATGCAAACGCATCCATCATGGAGGAACTCTCGCAAAAAACCTTCATGTACGGCTACGAACGCTATACCGGCGCGATAGGCGACAAAGACAATGTTTCGCTCGTTACCTTCGGCGACAAGCAGAACGACCTCACTTTCAGCAACTGGATCGGCTCGCAGTGGTGGAATGCCAGCGGAACCATCGGTGTGAACTACAAGCGTTCATTCCTCGGCAACGACCATTTCAACGCCGCCATTCTATACAACAACAAAGGCGAGAACTCCGATGGCCGTGGCAACACGTTCTATCGTCAGAACATCATGGGTGTGTTTCATTACGACTTCCTGAACCGCTTCATGGGCGACCTGGTTCTGGCAGCCAACGGTTCAAACCGTTCGTATCCGTCGAAATGGGCATTCTCACCCGTTCTGTCGCTCGGATGGATATATGCCTACAGCGACCAAGGACTTCTGAATTATGGTAAACTCCGTGCTTCGGGAGCAATCCAGCACACCGACTATATGCCGACCTACGGCATGTGGCTCCCCACATGGGACGCCTCGCACGGATATGTGATCATAGGCAACAACTACAATGCCACCTGGGGCGCCTCGCTCGGCTCATTCCCAACTACCGACTTCTCACAGGAGACTTCCAAAAGCGTAAACGCAGGCACCGACATCCGTCTGGCCAACTGCATAGACTTTACCGTCGACGGTTTCTATCAGCGCCGCAGCCACATCATGCTTTCGGCCAACAATGAAAACTCATCGGTCGTGGGTATCCGCTCATCATACAACGATGTGGGCGAGGTTGAAAGCTACGGCTTTGAGGTAAGCGCGAAATATGCAAAGAAACTCAGCCGCGACCTGAACGTCAACGCGGGAATAAACCTCGCATGGGGCAGCAACAGAGTGCTCACATATATCGGCACTCCGACACATCCTCTGAGCGATCCCGTAGGCCACAGGGTAAACGAGGCATGGGGTCTGAAAAGCGCGGGCTTCTTCAAAGACCAGGCCGATATCGATGGAAGCCACCGTCAGGAATTCTCTACCGTAGGAGTCGGCGATGTCAAATATCTCGACCTTAACGGCGACAATATCATCAACGAATTCGATGTCACAGCCCTTGACGGAAGCACCGAGATTCCCGAACTCAACTACGCGTTCAATGTCGGCATAGAATACAAGGGCCTCGGTTTCAACGCCTGGTTCCAGGGCACCGGCAACTATATGAAATATCTTCCCGGTGCAATCTGGGGCGGTATGGCCAACAACGGCAACCTTTCAATCGACTACTACAACAACTGCTTTGACGTAGCCGGCGACAATGCCCTTTATCCCCGCCTCACGACTCAGGAAAACAGCAACAACAGCAAAGCGAGCGACATCTGGTACAAAAACGTGCATTTCCTCAAAATGCGCAACTGCGAAGTATACTATAAACTTCCTGCCGCTCTTCTTTCGAAACTGTGGCTTTCCGAAGCAAAGTTCTTTGTCCAGGGCGAAAACCTGCTTTCGTTCGACAACATGAAAAACATGGATGCCGAAGTCCTTTCTACAGTCTATCCTGTGTTCAAGGGTGTCAACGTAGGTGTCACATTAACCTTCTAAACTCCGAAAAATCAAATGAACAAGTTAAAATATGCTCTTTTAGCTATTGCAGCAACCGCCATGTCGGGCTGTGCCGACCTCAACTATAACGAAGCTTCGAGCCGCGATGAAGACTGGACCTACAATAGCCCCATAAACGGAATCAAGAATCTCGTCTACGATGTTTACGCGCAGATGCCGAGCGAATTCAAAACCGACCTGTACGGCTATGGCGCCATGATTGCCGCAGCATCCGACGAGGCCGAGTTCGCACTGTCGAACTCGCTCATCCACAACTACTATAATGGCGGATGGACTCCGTCAAACCCATTCTCGAACACATGGGATGTGTCGTATCGTGCCATTACACAGGTACACATGTATCTGGAACGCATCAACAAAATCGACCTGTCGGAATATGAATACACTCCCGACTACCAGAATATGGTTCAGCAGTTCGAGATTTTCCCGTATGAACTGCGTTTCCTTCGCGCGTACTATTACTTTGAACTTGCGCGTGCCTACGGAGATGTGCCATTGGTAACATCCACTCTCTCAAACGAGCAAGCCAACAGTGTTGAACGTACCTCGGTTTCCGAAGTGTTCAGATTCATCGTCGATGAATGCGATGCCGTAGCCCAATACCTGCCGATATCCTATAACGATATTCCCGGACAGGAAATAGGCCGCGCCACACGCGGAGCCGCTCTCGCGCTCAAGGCCCGCGCCCTGCTCTATCAGGCTTCGCCCCTTTTCAATAAAGACAACGACAAAGAACTCTGGAAACAGGCTGCGGCTGCAAGCAAAGTCATTATCGACAACGCGGCAGTATGGGGATACAGCCTCAGCAGCTACGGCAGCCTCTGGGGACACGACTCCTTCACAAACCCTGAATTCATATTTGTTCTCGGAACAACCGCCGACAATGTGTTTGAAAAGAACAACTATCCTGTAGGCGTTGAAAACGGCAATTCGGGCAACTGCCCAACTCAGTCGCTTGTGGACGCTTATGAATACCGTGCCGATGGAAAGACCTTCAAGGAAAAGCATCCGGGAAATGTGAACATCACCGCCGAAAATCCGTTCGACGGGCTTGACCCCCGCTTTGAACTTTCAATTGTAAAGAACGGCGACCTCTGGCCATCCAACACAGCTCAGCAAATTGTAATCGAATCCTATCAGGGAGGTTTCAACGGAGCGCCCAAACATGGTGCCACTCCTACAGGATACTATCTCAAGAAATTTGTCGACGGAAGCTGTGTCACCACCGCCAATAACGCTACGACAGCCCGCCACAACTGGATAGTAATGCGTCTGGCCGAGGTTTACCTCAACTATGCCGAAGCCATGTATAACTACTACGGCAACGCCGATGCTACCGGAGAATTCGGAATGTCGGCAAACGACGCTGTCAATGTGCTTCGCAACCGTCCCGACATCATGATGCCGGAATTCAAAGGAAACGATGGCTTTGAGGAACGGTACATGCGTGAGCGTATGGTGGAACTCGCATTCGAAGGACACCGTTTCTGGGATGTACGCCGCTGGAAAGCGGGCAGCCGTTTCTTTAGCGGCATAGAGGTGGCATCACTACAGAAAGACGGCAACGGCGACATAATTCTCAACCGTGCCACAAAGTCGCGTATGTGGGATGAGAAATACAACCTCTACCCCATTCCGCAATCCGAAATCAAGAAAAACGGACGACTCACACAGAATCCCAACTGGTAAATCACCACAACGAATTTACAAACGAATCAGAATTATGAAAAAACATAGTTTATACATACTGGCTGCCGGAGTTGCATTGCTGTCCAACATCGGGTTATGCTCGTGCTCCGATGATGATTCGCTGAGTGCAAACGACTGTCTCTTATGAACATCT
>JAIDBM010000321.1 GCA_029056365.1 Muribaculaceae bacterium
TTATTAATAATTTTCGCCCGAAACGGCCATATTCCACCAAAATTGCAATGAAAAGATTTCTGCTGTTGATGTTTGCGATGCTGCTGTCCGCATCCTTTGTCGAAGCCAGCACCCATCATTCCGTATTCAATAATTTCAGGATTTCACAAAGTTCTTCGTACTCATCGCAGAAATTTGAAAACTGGTCGATTACTGCATCGGAGGTACATCGGATGGACTATTACTCTGTGGTATCCATTGATGCAGACGGCAATCCGCTATATCTTGACCAAACCATTCCCGAGACCTATGTGGTACAGGTACAGGGAGGCGGTACGATATGTTTCTCCGGCTCAGACGGCATCAAGAGCCTCGAAGTCAACTACTCTTCGGTTGAAAAAGGTGAACCGGTGGAATTTACTGTCAGCGTCACTCATAATGGAAAAACCGTGACGACAAGGCATGAAGACCCGGCTGAAGGCAATTTTATCGATAAAGACACACCCATAGCTCAGAAAAAAACATTCACTTTTGACGGCATAGACGGAGAGTTCGGGATAACAGTCACAAATTCCAAATCTTCAACCTGGTACAACGACATTCTGTTCTGGGATTTCTCTTGGGAGGACTGCGGGGACGACGGTACAGTAGAAGCCGGCGACGACAGTCTGGCCTGGTCGCAGAAGTCCGGCATATACCTCCCCGGCACTGTGGTTATGGCAAGCGGCCCGGCAGGTTCGGGCCTCCGCCTTTATGACAACGGAACGCTCGCAGGCGAGAAAGAGCCTCTTTCCGGTGTCATCCCCACCTTATACACCACTGTCGACGACAACATTCTGCACCGTCTTACGGCTGTAAGCACCCTCAACGGAATCGACATGGAGTCGCACCACAACTTCAGGGCCGCCGGAAGCGGAGCCGTTCCGGAACTATCGCTGTCGCTTCCCGAAGGCACCTATAATCCCGGCACCGCGTTCGTTGTATCAGGCGTTCCGGGACAGGCGCTGGAAGTAGCGTTTCACGGAAGTGTCTCCGGAGAGATGCAGGCGGTAAGTCTGCCGTCGGTCGACGGCACGGCGCCATGCGATATTCTTTATCTTCCCGGACGGATGGACGAAACCGTAACTGTGACACTCTCGGCTGAAGACGGCACAACAGTCAGCCGCCGCTATCAGCTCAACGCCACATGGATTCCTGTTGACGCCGCCATGTCGGTGGATTTCCGCAGTATCGACGGTCTGTATATATCCGGAGGCGGAGCGCTGTCTCAGATAAGTCCTTGTCCGGTTACTGTCGACGGTCTGAAAATAGGCAACAGCCCCGACAGTCCGCTGTGGGTTGTTTTCTCCCGGGCCACACTCGTGGAGGAAGACGGCGCCTGCTGCATGAAAATGGAGCCGAACAGCACCATGACAATCGGCACTACATATGAGGAAGGACACGTGGAGATGGACTTGAGAAAAATACGCATAAACCAGAAGGAAACCGACCTGCGGCTCCAGCCGGGTACACTTGCACAGGAAAACGGCTACTGGATCCACAGCTGGAATTCTCCGGCTCTTGCCCCGGCCGCAATGTCTGTGCCCTCAAACCGGAGTGTGAACTTTACGGCGACCGGCAATGTGTCTCTGATTGGATTCGAGACCATGCATCACGTCATAACCGGCGTGGAGGATGTGGAAACGGACTCCTCTTTCAATGGTGCTTTCTTTGACTTGCAGGGCAGATGCCTGCGGCAACCGCC
>JAIDBM010000322.1 GCA_029056365.1 Muribaculaceae bacterium
GCCACAGCAGGCGCCGAGCGCCATCAGCACCTGGGCAAGGAGTATCACGGAGCTCTGTGCGATGCCGTATAGAAACACTCCGGACGCAACGAATATAAATGCCGGAATCAGCACCTTGCGCGACCCGAAGCAGTCGAGAAACGCGCCTCCGAAAAACTGGAACACCGCGAACGCCCATGTGTAGGTGGCCGCTATCATGGTGAGATGCGACTCGTCGAGACCGAGGGCCGTCTTTATGTCGCCCTGCACCACACTGAACATTGTCTGGACATTGAACAGATATATGGTGAACACTGTCACCAGAATCCATATCCACCATGCGCGGGGGCCTCCCAGACGATATGCCCCCGAGGCTGCTGTATGTTTGCTGTCGGTTGTCATAATTCATCGGCATAAAGCCACTTGTGGTCGCGGTCGCGGTCGTATACCCTGCGACCGGCCACATAGGTGGCACGGTTTACATTATTAAGGCCAAGGGTCATCAGCACGAACAGACGGTCGCGAATGTTTTCTGCAAATTGCATGCGCCATGCCGCGAACTCCGACGGCTGCAGGTCGAGCACGGCCAGGTCGGCCTCATAGCCGGGGGCAACCGAGCCGATGGTGTTCTCGAGATGAAGCACTTCGGCAGCGCCACGCGTTGCCATGTAAAACGCCCGCATGGCGGTAAGGCTGCGCGAGTTGAGCATGGCCACCTTGTAGGCTTCTCCCAGCTGGCGGAGGATAGAGAAATTGGTGCCCCCGCCTACATCGGTGGCCATGCCGGTGCGCAACGGGCGGGTGGCATCCTTGGCTTCCCAGAATTTGAACTCGCCGTCGCCAAGAAACAGATTGCTGCTCGGACAATGTGCCACGCCGCAGTCGGAATCGTGAAGCACCTGCCATTCCTCGGGCCGCACTATGCAACAGTGTGCCAGCACCGAGCGCCGGTCGATAAGGCCGAAATGCCGGTACACCTCGGTGTAGTTAGGCTGGTCGGGGAAGAGCTGTGTAACCCAGTCGATTTCGCTCTGCACCTCGTCGAGATGGGTGTGCATGTATACCCCTGTGTCGATATAGCGCCGGTACAGGTCGCCGGCGAGTTCAAGCTGACGCGGAGTCGAGGTAGGGGCGAAGCGGGGCACCACGGCATAAAGCTGACGTCCCCGGTTGTGCCACTTCCGCAGCAGCTCCTCGGCAATTACCACCGACTGTTCAGTGTCGGGGTCGCGGAGCGAATCGGGCAAATTGCGGTCTTGCAGCACCTTGCCGCTTATCATGCGGGTGTTGTAGCGCTCGCTCTCCTCAAAAAATGCATCCACACTTTCGGCGAATGTAGTGGCGAATACATTGGCTGTGGTGGTTCCCTGCGAGAGCAGCTGGCGGAAAAATATCCGGGCCACCTCATCGGCGAACTTTTTGTCGTTGAACCGGCTTTCTGTCGGGAAAGTATACTCGTTGAGCCAGTTGAGCAGAGTGTCGCCGAACGAGCCTATCATGGGTGTCTGCACATAGTGTATGTGACAGTCGATGAACCCCGGCAGAATCAGTGAGTTCTCATAGTGGTCGATGCTTCCGGCGCCAATTCTGGAGCCGTATGCGTCATACACATCGCGATATGGTCCGGCAGCCACTATGTGGCCGTCCTGAATCACCACCAGCGCGTCGTCGATATAGTCGTAGCATTCGTCTTCGTTGTTTAGAAACGGGTCGGCCTTGAATGTAAGCACGGCCCCGCGCACGGCGCTGAGATTGCCTCCTTCAGGATTCAGCGGAATTGTTTTCAGTGTGTACATGTCTGTCTTAATTTTTTTCGGTCAGAAAACCGCGTGCACGTGCGGCGGCAAGCAGTCTGTAGCCTTCGCCCTCGCGGTAATAGTCGGTGATATGACTAATCCAGTCGTTGTCGCTGCTGCCGCCGGCGCGGCTTTGGTTATAAGCCGTGATTTCGCGGTCGTAGTGCAGAAGCTCCTCCGACATGTCTTCACTGCGGTATCTGTCGTGGAAAATAACCAGCTCCTCCGGCTGTTTGGGTTTCACATCAGGTTGTTCGCGTGGCACGCCTATGGCCAGTCCGCACACCACGAACACCTCTTGCGGCAAACCCAGCACCTCCGCAACCCGTGCGGGGTCGGCAGTACGCAGATAGCCGATCGGGCAAGTGCCGAGATTGCGGCTTTCGGCTGCGGCTATTGCGCCCATCATGGCCAGGGAGGCATCGATAACGCCCACGGTGTAGCCGTCGACAGTCTGCGGGAAGACAGACGGAGCCACGCCCTTGGCACGCCATGCAACGGTCATCTTATGATAGTCGGCCAGGAACACCAGCAGATGCCGGCATGTTTTGATTTGTTTCTGACCGGTGATTTCATACAACTTAAGTTTCACATCATTGTCGGTGACATCGATTACCGAGAACTGCTGCCCGTTATAGCTGGTGGGAGTATTGCGTATAGCCGCATATATAAAATCCATATCACCTTCGGGTATCGGGTCGTATTCATAACGCCGCACACTGCGCCGCTCAAGCAGGGTCTGTTCGATTGATTTGCTCATATTCCAAGGATTTGTTTTCTAATATAACGCCTCCCGTCGGGGCATGTTCAATGCATGTATATAGTTCGTTCGCTCCGACACCGCCACCAAACGCAAACAAATCCTCGCCTTAGCCTCTCACATGGGAATAAAGATAAAAGTCACCCAACTAAAACCCCGTTCCTCACTATTTGATAACGCTTGACCGCCACAACGTTAACAAATAGTGGGAAATGGGGTTCTAAACTCAGAATGGCAGAAATCAATAGAGTTAAATACCTATACAAAAAAGGTTAAATCAATAAAGTAACTTTGCTATGGTTTTAAAATTTCATAACCACTCCATGCAATATATCTTTTAGTTTTATAATCATATACACCGACTCGAATGTAATAATCTTTTGAGGA
>JAIDBM010000323.1 GCA_029056365.1 Muribaculaceae bacterium
TAGCTTTATTTTTGGGGGGCTCGGTTTTTCTTTTTTAATTGTTTGTCTGTTTCAACGGATAAAGCGGGCGCCCATGCATGGATGAAATGCATGGGCGCCGGCTTTATGCGTGCTCCAGTCATATATGCATGAGGTCGCGGTAAATGTCGAGTGCCGCCTCGATTTTTTCTTCAGATACCACACAGCCGCATACCGGCTGGCCGATATCTTTCAACAGGGTGAATGAGATGGAGTCGGGCGACGGATTCTTTTTATCGTGCCGCATCAGAGAAATAAGTTCGGGATATTCCTTGCATGTTATGCTGTGTGCCCCGTAGTTTTCAAGTACGTAGGCCGCGATTTTATGAAGCGTTTCGCTGGGAAATCCCAGCTCCATATGCGAAAGAACCAGGCAAACCACCAGGCCCCATGCCACGGCATAGCCATGTGGCACCGGCGACTGGTATTTCAGTGCCATGGCTTCAATGGCATGTCCGGCGGTGTGTCCGAGATTGAGTGCGCGGCGCAATCCTTTCTCGGTAAGGTCTTGTGCCACTATGTTCTGTTTCACGGCCACGGATTCTTCCAGAAGTCCGAGCAGGGCTTCTGAGTCGAAAAGCGGATATACAACCGAATACGCGAGCAGTCGGTCGAGCATATCCTTGCTTTGAAGCAGGGCGTGTTTGATCATTTCGGCGTAGCCCGACAGCAGCTGCTGCTGAGGCAGGGTGTTGAAGAAGCACGTGGAGATAATCACGGCATCGGCGTTGGCGAAAACTCCGATTTCATTTTTCAGACCGTTGAAATTCACCGAAGTCTTTCCGCCGACAGCGGCATCGACGGCTCCGAGCAGGGTGGTGGGCACGTTTATGAAGTGCATGCCGCGTTTGAAGGTCGCGGCCCCGAATCCGCCGAGGTCGGTAACCACACCGCCACCGATATTGATGAGCACCGACTGCCGTGTGGCGCCGAGGTCCGACAGACTTTTCCACAGCGAGGCAAGCGCCTCGATGTCTTTGGATGCATCTCCTGCACGTGTACTGATTATTTTTGCAGCGGCCACAGTACCCGACTGTGCCTGTAGCACAGGCAGGACGAACGACTGGGTGTTTACATCGCAAAGCACGAATACGGCTGGCGAACCCAATTGGCCGACAATATCGTCGATTGATTCGCCTACATGGTTTGTAAAGATAATTTTCTGTTCCATTGTGTTTGTGAGTTTACGGCACATAACTACGATGTATAACAAAAAACAAAGGTAACGGTTTACAATGCGTCAGCCACAGAGTCGGCGCATTCCTGCATCGACAGGAACACGGCATCGGCTCCGGCCATATGCAGGGCATCGGGTGCGATTGGTCCGGTTACAATGCCTATGGCAAGGGCGTTGGCCGCTGCCGCCGAGCGCACGCCAAGCGGAGCGTTGTCGAAAGCTATGGCCTCGTGTGGCCTGACCCCGGCAATCTCCATGGCCTTGAGATAAGGTTCGGGATGCGGTTTGCCGTGGGTTACGTTATATGCTGTCACCCGCCGGTTTTCTGGAAAGGCTCCCGGAAAGTCGGAATCGAGCCGGCCGAGGAGCGAGCCTTGCCCGGACCCTGTGACAAGAACGGTAGTCAGACCTGCATCCATTACCGCTCTGACGAGCTTTGTGGCTCCGGGCATGATGTCTACCTTGGCCATCCCGGCGAAGAGTTCCGCTTTCCGGCGGTACAGCCTGCGGCATTCATCGTCGGAAATGTCTATTCCGCAGTGTTTTCTGAATATGTCTCTTACTGTGTCAGTGCCGGTGCGCCCTTCGTCCATAAGTATGGTCACAGGTTCGATTTCTATGCCGTTTTCAGCGAGCATCTGTGTCCATGCGGCTACATGGCGCGGCATTGAGTCATACAGAGTGCCGTCCATGTCGAACAGCGCGGCCTTTGGAGTCGCGCTGGCGTGGCAGCGTTGCGTATAGTTGTATAGTGCTTTTTCGAAGGTTGTCATATATTGGGTTGATGTTTTCCAGCGAAGCTTTTCGCCGGTCTTTCTTCTTTTTTGTTTTCTTGTTGTTGTCTGGTGCGTCGAAGAAGCCGGGCGGGGCCGGTATGAGTCCCTCCTGTATCAGCCGGGTGGAGTCGGCGCGTGTAAGAGTGTCGGTGTTTAGGTCGATTTCGGCGGCAGTCGGTCTGGCGTTGATTCTCAAACGGCTGAAGCGCGAGTTGTCGACACCCCTGCGGAACACGTTTTCAATCTGCCGTATCAGGTTCACACGTGTGGTATCGGTTATGGCCACACGTTCGATGGCCTGTTTCTCGTTGAAGTGTGCTCCGCCGAGACGTACTTTGTATTTGTCGGGGTTTCCTTTTATGTTTACTCCGAATTTAAACGGCAGTGGCGATTTGAGCACGGCTATGTGGTAGTTGAAGTTCATGTCGAGGTCGTTGTATCCCTGTACGCCGAGCCTGTATCGGTCGAGGTCGAACACAAAGGGATAAATCTGCATCATCGACGAATCAACCACCATTTCCACCGACATATGTTTGATTATGTTGTTCTGTTTGTTTTTGAACATCAGCCATTTGCCGATGGTGCGGTATGTGTCGGCATCGATAAGTTTCAGAGAGTCGCCGGTGATGTTTACGGCGGCATGAAGCGACGGCATGTCGAAGTCCATGTTGCGGTGCAGGTTCACGGTGGCTGCGATATCGGCATCGATTATTCCGTCGAAGTCGCGGATAAGCGGCATCACCGAGTCGATTGCAGGCACCATCTTGAGGAAACCGTGAATGTCGAAGCGCTTTATGTCGAGTCCGAAGCCGAACCGGAGTTCGTTGATGTTCGGCGCCTGATACAGAGCCGACATTGCCACCGAGCCGATATCGCTGGCTGCCTTGAGACGGTGCAGGTTGAGTGCCCCGTCGTAGACGAGCACGGTTCCGCCGAGATTATGCAGAATAAGGTCGGAGTAAAGAATGTTGTTGGCCTTTACATTGAACACCGCTTCTATATTCCGTGGAATCAGCAGCGGAGCCATGGAGTCGGTTGTGCCGGCTACATAGCGGTCGATTTCGCTGTCGAGACTCTCGTCAGAGTCCAGGCGGTCGAGGTGAAGCGACTGCCGGTGTTTGTTTTCCGAGTATGCGGCACCGCGGAACGTGAGATCGGCCAGCTGGTTTACGTCTACAGTATCGGAAACGATGTCGAAATTCGCTTTTACCGACTGTTTGTGGTTGCGCGATGTCAGCCCACGCCTGATATTTGTTATCTGGCCGCTGAGCAGAAAGTCGCTGTGGCCCACTTTGTATTCAATGTTGTTGAGTTTTACGGTGTCGTTGTTGAATGTGATGTTGAAGTTTCGTATGCGGTTTCGAATCGGGAAATATGCCGTGAACAGGCTCACCCTGTCGGAGAGTATGTGTCCGTTCAGTTTCCATCCGAGCAGCAGCTGTTTCAGCTGGCGCGATGTTCCCCAGTCGATTATTTCGTCGTCCTGGTCGGTAATCTGGGCATGGACACGCGGCATGGCGCCTTTGCGGTGACGGTATTTCTTCATTGCCAGGGCATATACCGAATCGGGCGGAAGGTCGGGCCGGGCGGCTTTTATCGAGTCGGCTGTTCTGGTGAATTCCTTAGGGGCCTTGCGTTGCGGCAGCTTCATTGCCGAGAAATTCACATCGGCATTCGAGAGCATCAGGCGGGTGTTCGGATCGCCGGTGGCCAGACGCGCGATGTCCAGGTCGAAGTCGAACAAAGGCCGGTGTATGTCGCCGTCGGCGGCTCGCATCGCCACATTGCCGCTGATGTCGCGGGCCCTTACGAGAATTGAGTCGCTGAGCAGCCTGAAGTTGAACGATGCTATTTTCAGCGATCCGCCCAGCGGGGTCACGGCTGTGGAATCGGAATTGTAGCGTTGGTTTCTGGTGCCGGCGCCCAGATGGAATCCGGTGGCTTTGAATGAATATTGGGTATGCAGCACGTTTATCGAGTCGATGTCGATATAGGCGTGAAGCAGCTGTATTTTCTGATGTTTGTCGGTTTTGAATGTTTCATCGTTTCCGAAATGAATTTTAGTATTACGGGCATAGGCCATGTTGGCGGTGTCGGAACTGAGCCAGTACAGGTTCCGTCCGGTAAGGTCTCCTGCAACGGCGAGTTTGTAATAGCTGCCCGGAGCGAACATCGAAGGCCGTCCGGCTATCCGCAGATTGGCGTTGATAGAGCCGCTGGCATATCCCTGGACGAGTCGTGACAGCGACCGGGGCAGTTTCCGCAGGTCGACATGCCCTTCGAAGGTTCCGTTGAAGAACGGGTCGGAGTTCAGTCCGGTAAGCGAACCGCTCAGTCTTACGTCGGTGGCGTCTCCGGCCAGGGTAAGCGATGTGAGGTTGAGCTTGGCTTTGTCGAGGTCGTCGCCGTGGGTTTGTATGGAAAGGTCGGTTGAGAAATTGTGGAATACAGTTTTGTCGAAGGTTATTTCCGAAGGAGGTATTACTATATTGGCGGTGGCATGCGGCACCGAGCCGGAAGCGGTGTTATAGGGTTTGTCCAGTGTCAGTTCTATTTCAGGCTTTGCTGTTATGGCGAAGTCGTCCGGGAGTCCGGCGTCGTGCAGTATTCCGGACGGAAGCATGGCCAGAATCTCGCCTGCGGGGATTGGTTTGAGCTGCAGATGCAGGGATTTTACCACAAGGTCGTTGCCGAAGTCGAGACTTGTGTCGAATTTTCCTCCGAACATTGATATGTCGAAGCTGAAGTTCTCAAGGTCCAGCAGTTGCGGCGTGGCGGCATTCCATACCACATCGCCGTTTATGTCGAAGGGCACGTTGCCGAGTATTTCCGGAGCGATGCCATTCAGAGGCAGTGAGCCTCTGAAGTCGCAGGTATACCGCGGGTTGTCGATTCCCTCGATTACAACCGAGTGCAGGTTCAGTTCCATGTCGGTTCCGTCGGCGTGATTATAGTAGCGGAACGGTTTCGGGTCGACTATGGCGAAGCGCCGTATGGATATTGCCGGAATCGGCCCGGAAGGGTCATCGTTGTCGGATGGCGGCACAATATTGAAATTGTTCAGGTTTTCACTCACCACCACTATATTTATGCCTGGAGAAGTGAATGTAACATCGCCAAGCTCAATTTCGTTGCGCAGGAGTTTGCTGAGGTTTATGCTTCCTTTGAGTTGCTTGAGAGTGAGCAGGGTGTCGGCATATTCCGGCAATGCGGCACGGTGTTCCGGGGCAATGTGGCGCAGATCGCGTGCCATTACATCCAGATCGTCTACAGTGATTTCAAGAAATGGAAACGAAGCGCTCAGGTTGAGTTCCGCCCGGCCCAGCGATACGTCTGCGTTGAGGTATTTGTTGGCTGCCGCACAGGCCAGAGGAGTGAGGCGTTCGGGATGCAGCAGGCGTACGGCCACTATCAGCGTGCCTGCCGTCAGAAGCAGCAGGGCGAACAGTGTCCAGGCGGTTATTTTCAGGAGTCGTTTCATTTGTCTTTCGAGTCTATTACTATGGTTACAGGGCCATCGTTTACAAGTTCCACCTGCATGTCGGCTCCGAACACACCTTTTTGTACCGTGCGGCCTGTAATTGCAGAGCACTCGTTGCAGAACATCTCGTAGAGGGGTACGGCCAGATTGTGTCCGGCTGCGTGTATGTAGCTCGGACGGTTTCCTTTACGGGTAGAGGCAAGGAGTGTGAACTGGCTTACAGCCAGAATGTCGCCTCCGACATCACATACCGAACGGTTCATCACGCCGTTGTCGTCGTTGAATATCCGCATGGCAGCGGTTTTTGAAGCGAGATAGCGCACATCGGCTTCTGTATCATCATGGGCCACGCCTACAAGAACGAGCAGCCCGGCTCCAATTTCGCTGTGGAGTTGTCCGTCGATGCTTACCGAGGCATGTCTTACCCTTTGTATCACAAGTTTCATCTGCAGAAATTTTGAATCTGCAAATATAGTAATAATGCGGCAGATATGAAAATGAATCGGCAGTTCGTGCCGATGAACAGGTTCTGAGAGCTGTCTCTAATAGAATCGGGTTTGCGACCTTTGGCCGCAAACCCGATAGTAAGATAGTTATGGGCGGGAACCCCGATGGCCTTATGCCATGCGTTTGTCGAGATTCTTTCGGATTGACTTGAGGAACTGTTCGGAATTCACCGCAGTGGGCACAATGCCTTCGTAGAGGTTTACCAGGTCTTTGGTTACGATACCCTCGTTGAGAGTGTCGAAGCAGGCGTCTTCAAGCTGGTTGGCATAGTTTACGAGTTCGGGCAGGCCGTCGATTTCGCCACGTTTGCGAAGAGCGCCGCTCCATGCGAAAATGGTCGCCATGGGGTTGGTGGAAGTATCTTCGCCGTTGAGGTGCTTGTAGTAGTGGCGGGTAACAGTTCCGTGAGCGGCTTCATATTCATATTTTCCGTCAGGACTTACGAGCACGGAAGTCATCATGGCCAGAGAGCCGAAGGCGGTTGAAACCATGTCGCTCATCACATCGCCGTCGTAGTTCTTGCAGGCCCAGATATAGCCGCCCTTGCTGCGGATCACACGGGCAACCGCATCATCGATCAGAGTGTAGAAGAACTCGATTCCGAGGCGTTCGAAATCGCTGCGGTATTCCTCATATACCTCTTCGAATATTTTACGGAACTGGCCGTCATATTTCTTGGAGATAGTGTCTTTTGTCGAGAACCAGAGGTCCTGTTTTGTATCGATGGCGAATTTGAAGCAGCTGTGGGCAAACGAGCGGATCGACTTGTCGGTGTTGTGCATGCCCTGAAGCAGGCCCTCGCCTTTGAATTCATGAATTACCACTTCTTGGTGCGAACCGTCGTTTCCGTCGAACACGAGTTTTGCAGTACCGGGAACTTCCGTGCGTATTTCCACACTCTTGTACACATCGCCATAGGCATGACGTGCAATCGTGATGGGTTTCTCCCAGTTTTTAACAACCGGTTTTATGTATTTGATTGTGATGGGAGTGCGGAACACAGTGCCGTCGAGCATCGAACGTATGGTGCCGTTGGGGCTCTTCCACATTTCGTGAAGTTTGTACTCGTCCATACGCTGGGCGTTGGGAGTGATGGTGGCGCACTTTACGGCCACGCCGTATTTTTTTGTGGCTTCGGCGGCATCGACTGTGATCTGGTCGCGGGTCTCATCGCGTTTGGGCAGTCCGAGGTCGTAATATTCGGTCTTGAGGTCAACAAACGGGAGGATGAGTTCGTCTTTGATCATCGTCCAGAGGATACGGGTCATTTCATCACCGTCCATCTCCACGAGGGGAGTCGTCATTTTGATTTTTTCCATGATATTTTTCTGTTTAGGGTTACTTTTTTTGTGCTGCGTAGTAGTTCATCAGACAGCCGTCGGCGAGAATCTGACGTTCGTCGGGAGTGAGATTTGTGAAATACAGTCTGAGGTCCTTGACACCATCGCCGGTGATGGCTTTGGCCATGATTTCCTCTTTGCCGTCGAGAATGGCCTGGCGGATGCCGGGAACGAATACAAAGTCGCCGGGCGTATAGGGGAATTCAGTGTCTTTCGAGATTGTGAAAGGAACGATGCCCCAGTTGATGCAGTTGGAACGATAGCGCTTGGTGGCATATTCGTAGCATATATTGGCATCACCGCCGAGAACTTTCTGGCATGAGGCTGCCTGCTCGCGTGCAGAACCGTCGCCCGGACGGTTTGCGAACACACACGAGCCAAGCGAGGTGTTTTCAGGTGTGGCACCTACTTTTGCGAGAACCTCCGCCACCTTTTCAGGACAGCGACCCTCTCTGCGCTCCAGATCTTCTTTCTGTATGCGTTTGCTTATGCCTACATATTCAGGCACACGGCGTGAGAGCGCGAATTCGCTGAGCTTGAGCGGATTTGAACGGTACGACGAGGTTTCGCCCGAGGGAATAAGCTCATCGGTAGTCGTTACCGGGTCGTGGATTACCGCAGCGAGTTCAAGAAGCATGTTGTCCTGCATGGGGTACATCTTGGGCCAGTCTTTGATATTCGGGCCGTAACGGAGTTCTTCATCGAGGTTCTCTTTCTCGAATCCGTTGTAAACACGACGTTCGTAAATCTTTGCGTCGTATTCATATGGTTTGTGGCTGTTGGTATAGTCGATATCGGTGGCTGCTGTGATTACGCCGCCGTTGGCTGCGGTGGCCGCGATAGAGCGGGCGTCCATCAGGGCAACCAGAGAGAGCTGGCCGTTGCCGGGTTTTGAGCCTTCGCGGTTTGGGAAGTTTCGTGTGGTGTGACGGATCGAGAGACCGTTGTTGGCGGGAACGTCGCCGGCTCCGAAACACGGGCCGCAGAAGGCCGGCTTGATTATCACGCCGGCTTCGAGAAGTTCTTCTGCCACACGGTCGCGGGTGGTGGCCATATATACCGGAACAGACTGGGGATAGGCTGAAATCGTGAAATAGTCGTTGCCTACACTCTTGTCCTTAAGTATCGAGGCAGCTTCCGCAAGGTTGTCGTATGTGCCGCCCGAACATCCGGCAATGATGCCCTGGTCGGCCATTACTTTGCCGTTTTTGATTTTGCTTACAAGGTCGATGTCCACTTTGTCGCCGAAGCGTTTGCGGGCGTCTTCCTCCACTTCGCGGAGAATGCGTTCGGGGTCGGCCTGGAGTTCGTGTATCGTGCAGGCATTCGAAGGATGGAACGGCAGCGCTATCATTGACTCCTGTTTGTCGAGGTTAATCTTTATCACACCATCGTAATATGCTACATTTCCGGGGCGGAGTTCGCGATAGTCCTCCGGACGGTTGTGGATTTCGTAGTGATGTCTTACCTCGTCGTCGGTAATCCAGATAGAGCTGAGACAGGTGGTTTCGGTAGTCATTATGTCGATTCCGTTACGGAAGTCGATCGGAAGGTTCTTCACACCCGGGCCGGCAAATTCGAGCACCTTGTTTTTCACAAAACCATTGTCGAAAACAGCTTTCACCAGAGAGATGGCGACATCGTGAGGACCGATGCCCTTGCGGGGAGTTCCTTCAAGCCATACGAGCACTACTTCGGGCGCGTTTATATCCCAGGTGTTTTTGAGAAGCTGTTTCACAAGTTCTCCGCCACCTTCTCCAACTCCCATATTGCCGAGCGAGCCGTAACGTGTGTGGCTGTCGGAACCGAGAATCATATTGCCGCATTTCACCATGGCTTCGCGGGCATACTGGTGTATTACAGCCTGATTGGCGGGAACATATATACCGCCGTATTTTTTGGCCGCCGAAAGGCCGAACACGTGGTCGTCCTCGTTGATTGTGCCGCCCACCGCGCATAGCGAATTGTGGCAGTTTGTCATGGCATAGGGCAGGGGGAATTTTTCAAGTCCGCTGGCGCGTGCAGTCTGTATGATTCCCACGTAGGTGATGTCGTGGCTCATCATTGCATCGAAGCGGATGCGCATTTTGTCGCCGCCGCTCTTGTCTACATCATGAGAGCGGAGAATACCATAGGTGATGGTGTTCTCGCGGGCTTCCTTCGGTGCGGGAAGTGCGGTTGTGTCGGTGGCGAAACGCTCGCCGTCGAGCAGATATACGCCTTTGTCAATAAGTTCTACCATGTTTGGATTTAAGGGATAAGTTAGATTATTGTAGTACTATAGAGTCGATTAAAATTGTCAGGGCAAGCATGTCGGCCGCTCCCCCTGGAGAAATGTTGCGTTCGATGCAGTCGCGGTTGAGCGCTTCAACAGAAGCGAGCGAACAGTTTTCCAATACCTCTCCCGCACGGTTCCGAAGCCAGGCGGCACCGGATTCTCCTGCCCTGTGCAGCACATTTGTGTCGTCAAGCTCGGTAATGATTTTAAGCAGAAGACGATGCAAAGCCAGTTGTCCGTTTCTGTTGCTCCTGAGGAAAGGAAGCCATGAATTGAAAAGCGATGCGTAACCCGACCTGGCCATTTCCAGTGCTCCGGCTTTTGAACAGGTGTTTTTCCGCACCGTTTCACCGTGGGTGTTGTGTCCGCCTTTTAATCCGGCGGCGGCGGCAGCTATTTCCATCGAAAGAGATTCAGGAGTCAGCCGACGGCCATGCCGTATAAGCTTGTTGGCACAATACAGAGTCAGGCCCATTGCAAATATGGCGCCCTTATGAGTATTTATGCCGTTTGTGGCTTCGAACATATGATTTTCAGTCCGAATTCCGGCATCAATATTTGGCTCGGACCCTGTTTCGGCAGCAATTTCCATCAGGCCGGGAGTCAAGGCGTCGATGCTTCGGAGCATCAGTCTGTAGTCCATGTCGGTGTGGGCGCCGTTGTCGTGTCGGTCCACGAGTCCCGGCTTGGGCGTCAGGTCGAGTTCGGCTGTCAATGCATTCCTGGCAAGCCAGGCCAGAAGAATCGCGGGGTCGGAACCATAAATTCCGAGCGCGTCTTCGAATTCGCCGTCGGCAAGATATTTTCTAAGCCTTGATGCGGAAACAACAAGCGAGCCGCTGTCCCCGATGCGTTCGATTTCGCGGAATTCAATGCCGTGCTTCGGAAGAATCTCGGCCATCAATTCGTTGTATCGGGCTGTGAGCGGGTCGGCGGGTTCGCTTCCGGCAAAACGTACAGTGGCGCCTAAGGCCGGGGCTATATGACGGACGAATATGTCAAGGTCCAGTTTGATTGATACATCGGTGGCATCGTCGCGCTGTTTCAGAAAATACGACGGGAAGGTTTCCGTGGAAACGGAATACGCTCCGGTGGAAAGAACCGTTACATTCGGTAAGTCACCGGTACCCTTCTCAACCATTTTTCTTCTGATGGAGTAAGGGAATATGGAACGGTCGTCTTCCACAACCAGAACATACAGATTGTCGACTTTCGCGGCCGACGATGCAACGAGATACCTGTGGCCGATTGTGAACGGGTTGGCATTCATTACTATAATGCCGTTACGCCCGGCTTTTCGATGAGCCGACAAGGATTCAAGATAATCTTTCAGACCGCGTGCCGTACTCTCTAAAAGCACAGCCTCGTCGGTGCTTCCTACCGGGTGGAAAGCGAGGTCGCGGAATAAAACCTCATATTCCGGTTTTGTGGAAACGGTAATTCTGTTGAAACCGTGTAGCCGGGCTTCCGCGCGAAGTCTGCTGATCAGCGAGTTGGCCACACCTGAACCTCTGTAGTCGGGCGATATGGCCACACACTTTATGATGCCGTGTCGGGTATCGAGTCCTCCGCCGCCTACAAGAGTGTCTTCGGAGTCGAAAATACCGTAATAGACCGACATTTCGTCGCGTCTCAGATTATTGGCGGACAGAAGTCCGTCGATAGCATCGAGCGACGACCGTAGAGACATTGGAATTTCGCGTATTTCAACTCCGTAATCCATATGCTTCAATCATTTTGGAAATATGTTGAAGAAGCTCGTTATAATCGTGGCTGCGAAGACGCATGCATACCCGGGCATCATTCCCGCAGATCAGGCATTTGCGTGGCATAAGCCCGAAGTCGCTCCTGCCTGCCGGTTTTCCGTCGGCGGCAATGACATCAATATCGAACAGACGGCCCAGCGGATGGGTATCTTCAATTC
>JAIDBM010000324.1 GCA_029056365.1 Muribaculaceae bacterium
AGATGGGGATAAGAGACAGGAGCGAGTATTACCGCGCATGCGGCGACGAGGAGTCGCTCAAGGCGGCCATGAGTCTGTTCGACTGCATAGAGCAACACAGCCGCGACCGTGAAAAAGGCGGTTATATCGAGGCTGCCACCCGGGAGTGGCTGCCTATCGACGATATGCGCCTGAGCGAAAAAGATTCCAACGCTTCAAAGACGATGAACACTCATCTGCATATCATCGAGGGCTATACAGCTCTGTTGCGCGTGAGCGGCGATGAGCGTGTGCGTGAAGCAACGGTATCGCTGCTGCGGATTTTCCTCGACCGTATAATCGATAGAACTACCGGGCACTTGAACCTGTTTTTCAACAACGACTGGGAGCGTGAAGACGACACATATTCATATGGCCATGACATAGAGGCTTCGTGGCTTCTGGTCGAGGCTGCCGAAGTGATAGGCGATCCGGCACTTATGGCTGAAACTCTTGAGCTGTGCCGGAAGGTGGCTTTGGCCGCGATTGAAGGGCGCAATGCCGACGGCTCGATGATTTACGAACGCCATGCCGACGGACGTCTCGACCGGGAACTCCACTGGTGGGTTCAGGCCGAGAACGTGGTGGGGCAGATGTATCTGGCCGCCTATCATGATATGCCGGAACAGCTTGCGAAGGCACAGGAGACATTCGCTTATATCGAGCGTGAACTTGTGGATCATGAAAACGGCGAATGGTACTGGAGCCGCATGCCTGACGGCAGTGTAAACCGGCGCGACGACAAGGCCGGATTCTGGAAGTGCCCGTATCATAACGGGCGTGCCTGTCTTGAAGGTCTGCGCCTGCTCGGATGTTAAAACTAATAGCCGCTTAATATAAAAAAGTCCGGAATATCCGCATTGACGGGTATTCCGGACTTTTTTATTGCAAAAACTTTTTTATTGCATAATTGGCTATTATGCATTATTATCGAATTCAAGAGCGTTCGTCAAGTTCCAGCCAGCGGAGTTCCTTTTCATCGATTTCTTCGGTCAGCGCGGTGTACCGACGGCTGTGTTCCTCGATGTCGGGGTCCGGCTCGCCGCTGTTGAAAATGGCTTCAAGTTTCTCTTTTTCAGAGTTAAGTGCTGCAAGTTCAGCTTCAAGCGCCTCGTATTCGCGCCGTTCCTTGTAGCTTAGCTTAGCCTGGCGGGCCTGGCGCCGGGTGGCTTCGCTGGCGGGTGTTTCCGCTGTTTTCGGCGGAGTGGACTGTCTGTCGCGGTCGGAGTGCTGCTCTGTGCCGGTGTTTCTGTTTTCGCAGTATTGCCGGTAGTCGCTGTAGTTGCCGGGGAAGTCGCGCAGTTCTCCGTCGCCTTCCATAACCAGCAGATGGTCGACGATATTGTCGAGGAAGTAACGGTCGTGGCTTATCACAATAAGGCAGCCTTTGAAATTCGACAGATATTCCTCCAGAATACCCAGGGTTACGATGTCAAGGTCGTTTGTCGGCTCGTCGAGAATCAGGAAGTTAGGCTGCCGCATCAGTACGGTGGCCAGATGCAGACGGCACCGCTCGCCTCCGCTCAGGGTGTGGATATATTTCTGCTGGTCGGGAACGGAGAATAGGAACTTCTGCAGATATTGCATCGGGGCGATGCTTTCGCCAGTAGAGAGCTGGATGTCTTCGGCAATTTCGGTAACGGCATCTATCACCCGTTTGTTTTTGTCGAAATCGATGCCTTGCTGGCTGTAGTAGCCGAAGCGTACGGTAGTTCCTACCTCCCATTCGCCGGAGTCTGGAGCGATGATGCCTTGGAGAAGCTTTACGAAGGTTGATTTGCCCACGCCGTTCTGGCCTATGATTCCCATGCGGTCGAAACGGGCGAAGGTGTAGTTGAAGTCGCGGAGAATTGTTTTGTTTCCGAACGCCTTGCAGATGTTTTTGGCTTCGAATATCTTGTTTCCGATATAGCTTGAGTTTCCTTCAAGCCGTATGTTTCGTTCTTCAAGGTTCAGGCGCGAACGTTCTTTAAGGTCGTAGTATGCATCGATGCGGTACTTGGCTTTGCCCGCGCGGGCCTGTGGCTGGCGGCTCATCCAGTCCTGCTCCTTGCGCAGGGTGTTTTTCACCTTTGCCAGTTCGGCGCCCATGGCCTCGATTCGTTCAGAGCGCCGACGAAGATAGTAGTCGTAATTGCCGTCGTAGGTGAAGGCCGACGCCCGGTCGATTTCGATTATGCGGTTGCATACCCGGTCGAGGAAGTAGCGGTCGTGTGTCACCATGAGTATGGCCATGCGGCTTCGGCGGAGATAGTTTTCGAGCCATTCGATAATTTCGATGTCGAGGTGGTTGGTAGGCTCGTCGAGCATTATCAGATCGGGTTCGCGCATTATCTCGCGTGCAAGTGCCAGACGTTTGCGCTGTCCGCCCGAGAGTTGTTCGATAGGTTTGTCGAACTCGGTAAGGTGCAGACGTGTAAGCAGCTGGCGCAGGCGGTCTTCATAGTCCCATGCTCCGAGTGAGTCCATCCGGTGCGATGCATCGCTGAGAGATTCGTTGTCGCCGCTGGCGAGTGCGTGCTCATAATCTTTTATAGCCAGGGCTTCGGGAGAGTCGGAGTCGAGGGCGCCTTCGATGGTGGAGGCGCCCTCGCGGAATTTCGGTTCCTGCTCCAGGTAGGCCACGTTCAGACTGCGACGCCATGTTATGGAACCGCTGTCGGCATCGGTATGCCCGGCAATAACATCGAGCAGGGTCGATTTCCCGGTTCCGTTTTTAGCTATGATGCCGATTTTATCGCCTTCGTTTATACCGAAAGTAATGTCGGCGAACAGCATACGGTCGCCAACGCTTTTGGTAAGGCCTTCGAGTTGCAGGTATGTCTCCATTGTCAGATTGCGTATAGTATGTATGTGGTCAGAGGCGCGAGTTTGCCTTCGACCTTTGACTTTTTAACCGAGAAGCGCGTTCCGCTCACAGCATCGGCGTATTCTCCGTCGGGCAGGGTGGTGGGGAGTTTGATTTTCTGTTCTTTTCCGCTGAAGTTCACCAGTGCGGCTCCTTCGTTGCCACGGGCCACTTCGGCCACGGCACCGTTGTCGCTGAAGAACAGCTGTTCCGGCTTGCCGTTCATTTCGGAGCGGAATCGGTTTGCGGCCACTACCTGCGGATGCTTGAACTCGTCGTTTCCGGGTTCGCCTATGCGGTTGTTGCCCCAGTAGTTCTCGCGTGTGCTTCCGGCAGGGCGGCTGTAGAACAGCGGACGACCGCCGTCGCGCGAGGCGAGGAACACCCATCCGGTGCGGATCTGGTCGTCGGTCAGGCCTGCCGATTCGTGTGCGTTACAATAGGTGTCGTGGCTTTCAACCCAGGTTACAAGGTGTTTCGGGTTTACCGGGTGATGCCAGTCGGCAAGATTCTCCACACGGGTGTCGCCGGTTTCAAGCACATGGCGAAGCGCGTGTCCGTAAGCGCTTGCTGTCTGGTCCATATATTCGGCGTATTCGGTTTCTTTAACGTTTTTGTCCTGCAGCACTTCGCCGTAGATGTATATGCTGTCGGGCATCATCATCCACAGGCCGCCTACCGGTTTGCGTCCGGTGGCTACGTCCCAGAAATCGTTTGTCAGTCCGGCTTCCTCAACCTTTGGGTCGAGCGGGTCGGACGGCAGACCGATGTGTTTGGCGGTATCGTAGCGGAATCCGCGTGCGCCAAGGTTAATCAGGTCGTTCACATATTGCATGTAATATTTCTGGAAAAGAGGGTTTTCGGTGTTTACATCCGGCAGACCGCCCATTTCGCCTGTGGTGCACTGCAGTCGGTTGTTGTAATCGCGTATCGGGGTGAATCCGTTGGCGTGATACAGGTTCTCGTGGCCGCCTACGGCATTGTCGAGACCCGGAAGCACGGCCTTGTGGTCGATTGCCGTATGGTTGGGCAGAACGTCCACTATCACTTTCACGTTATAGCGGTATGCGCTGTCGCACATGTTCCGGAATGCATCGCGGTTGCCAAGCATGTAGTTGCCGATGGTCCAGTCGGTGGGCTGGTAGTAATAGTACCATTTTCCTTTTTCGGCTGAATTCTCGTCGGAGAAGAGTGCCATGCCTCCGCCATCGCCTATGTAGCAGGCCTGTGCCGGCGATGTCTGTACATAGTCGTATCCGGCATCGGCTATTTCTTTCATATGGCGGGCGATGTTGTCGAACGACCAGGTCCAGGCATGGAGTATCACATCGGAACCGGCGTCTTTGAGCTGGGCCGCATTCGGTGCGGACGCTATTGCCGGGAGGCCGGCCGAGGCTGCCAGGCCGGCTGAAACAATGAGGTTTAAGAATTTCATGTATGCTATCTTTAGATTTGTAAGTATGTAATCAGTTCACGGTTTTCTTTATGCCATGGGGTGTTATTTCAATCGTATGGCGTTTGTAGAGGTAGCTGAGGGCCCGTTTGAAGTCTTTTTTCGAACAGTCGAAACTCCGGCGTATTTCCTCGGGCGACGAATTGTCGCCCAGCGGCATGGCTCCGCCGTTGCGTTCAAGCCGTGCGGTGATTTTTTCGGCAAGGGCCTGGATGCGGTCGAGCGCGGCGCCCGGCAGACTCAGGTCGATTTTACCGTCGGGGCGCACATATTTCACATATGCGTCGACAACTTCCTCGACTTCCAGCGGACGTGTGAGCTCGTTTTCGTAGAACAGACCGTCGAAGAGGTTGTCGACGATGGCCTTGTAACCCAGGTCGCTGTGCTGGTATACAAGGGCGCGTACCTTTTGTCCGGGGGTGTATTCCGGCGGCACATTGCCGAGGTATTTGTTGATTTTTGCAGTGGCCACGACTCTTCCGGTCTCATGGTCGAGATACACGTATACCAGATATATGCCGCCCGGACGCATTTTCACTTTCTGTTCTGAAAACGGCACCAGAAGGTGTTTCTGCGGTATTCCCCAGTCGAGGAAAGCCCCGATACGGTTCACGTCCACCACCTGAAGGTATGCGAATTCGCCTACCTGTGCGTATGGAATCTCGGTAGTGGCCACCGGACGGTCTTCCGAGTCGTTGTAAACGAATACTTTTATTGAATCGCCGGTGTTGATGTCTTCCGGCACATAACGTGCCGGAAGAAGAACTTCGTTGCCTTCGTTGTCGCTGAGGTAAACGCCGAAATCCACCCGGCGCTCCACAGTAAGAGTGTTGTATTTGCCTGTTTGCATAACAAAGATAACGTAAAAAAAGTGAAAATATTGTCAAGCAGGCTCAAATTGCCCGATATTCACCGGGAAACAGCTTTTTTGACCACGCAGTATTGGATTTTTCAGAAGAAATTTTTGCCGGATTCGCAATGATTATATATCTTTGTATTATAATAATATCAAAACAATATCACATTATGGACAACAACAGAGAATATGCTTATGAGGGCCGTGTGAGAAGCGGTTTCCCGATGCTCGCGCTTGTGCTGGCGCTGCCGGTGCTGGCTGCCGCATTGTTTCTTTTCTTTCCGTTCTGGCTTATGTGGATACCTGCAATAGTGGCCTTTATGGTGTTTGTGAGCGAGATAATACTTATATGCGGCTTTTTTGTGCTTCAGCCCAATCAGGCCAGAGTGATGATATTTTTCGGAGAATACCGTGGCACATTCCGGCGCACCGGCTTCTTCTGGGTGAATCCGTTTATTACCAGGAAGCGCATATCGCTGCGTATCCGCAACAAGGATATAGCTCCGATAAAGGTGAACGACAAGGTTGGTAATCCGGTGATGATAGGCATGGTGCTTGTATGGAAGGTGAACGATACCTACCGTGCGGTGTTTGATGTCGACACCAGTTCGGAGTCGCTGGTTTCGGTGGGAGCCGACGGCAAGCTTCAGACAACAGAAGGCGGGAACGTGTCGAAGGGTCTCGATGCGTTTGTAGGAATACAGAGCGATGCGGCACTGCGAGAGGTTACCGGACGATATGCCTATGATGAAGATGGAATAAGTCATAACGAAATAACGCTGCGCAGCGATGGCCACGAGATAAATGAGCAGCTTGAGGCAAAGCTCAACGAACGCCTTGCCATGGCCGGCATAGAAGTAGTGGAGGCGCGTCTGAATTATCTGGCCTATGCTCCGGAGATAGCAGCGGTGATGTTGCGCCGTCAGCAGGCCTCGGCCATTATTTCCGCACGCGAGAAAATAGTGGAAGGAGCTGTGTCGATGGTGAAAATGGCGCTCGACCAGCTTGAAGACGAGCGCATTGTGTCGCTCGACGACGAAAGAAAGGCCGCCATGGTGAGCAATCTGCTGGTTGTGCTCTGTGCCGACGAGCCGGCTCAGCCTGTATTGAACACCGGAACACTATATCAATAGGCATGGACAAGGAAAAGCCTAAGAACAAAGGCTTTCTGCTCCGGCTCGATGCCTCTGCGATGGAACTTGTGGAGAAATGGGCGGCGCAGGAATTCCGTTCGGTAAACGGCCAGTTGCAGTGGATTGTAGCCGATGCGCTGCGGCGTTACGGACGAATTAAAGACAAGGATAATAACAGCTGACAGCAGAACATACAAAAGGCCGCTCAATAATCTGAGCGGCCTTTTGTTATTGAAGCGTGATTTTTACCAGATACGTTCCAGATCACGTACTCTGGCGGTAACCGTCTGGTCGGCGGAGAAACTATTGTAGATTGAGCTTGGGAAAACCAGATTCGTCTGTGCTGTGATGCCCTCGCCGGCTGTGATTTCAACCGACGACTGGTCGACATAGATATTCAGCAGAGCTTTGGAGCCGTCCACCATCAAGTCGCAGCCTATCGACGGAAGCGAGAACGAGGAATTGAACGATACATCTCCGGTTTTGCCGTTTCGTTTCACAGCCATGTGTCGTGCCGGCCCGTTTACTATGATGTCGAGCCGTTCGCCGGCGGCATTGCTCAGTGTGAGGGTGGTAGTCTTGTCCATGTCGGCTTCCACCTGCAGCTGATAGGCGTGTTTCACGCCAAGATTGCCATCGGCATCGCGCCATTCCGAGGCAATACCTTCGATTTCGTCCACTACATTTGCAGTGAGGTATGGTTTGCCGCCGAAATCAGTCAGCTTGAGTTCCCGAGGCAGAGTCATGGCGCTGCGCCAGGGCGACACCGGACATACACCTGCGTAGTTCCAGTTGTTCATCCAGCCAATGAGCACGTGGCGTCCGTCGGGAGCATTGTGCCAGGTAACACCGGCATAATTGTCGGCGCCGCTGTCGAGCCACAGAGGATAGTCCTCGCGGGCATCGGCGGTGAAAGTGG
>JAIDBM010000325.1 GCA_029056365.1 Muribaculaceae bacterium
ATTCTATGTAATGAGACGAAATTATTTGAGAAATATTACATGAGGTAATTACTTTTTCCAAAACTTTGTGTAACTTTGTGGCATATTAAACAACGGCACAAAACGTCTAT
This sequence comes from Muribaculaceae bacterium, assembly GCA_029056365.1. Taxonomy (GTDB): domain Bacteria; phylum Bacteroidota; class Bacteroidia; order Bacteroidales; family Muribaculaceae; genus CAG-873. The sequence continues at coordinate 111 of JAIDBM010000325.1, forward strand.
CATCGTTATGAATAAAAAAAGTCTTGTATCAATCTCCGACATTTCACGCGATGAAATGCTTGATTTGCTACAGCGTGCACGCTATTTCGAGGAAAACCCCGACAGCAAAATTCTTGATGGCAAAATCGTGGCCACTCTATTCTTTGAGCCATCAACACGCACACGCCTGAGTTTCGAAACCGCCGTCAACCGCCTTGGCGGACGTATCATAGGATTCTCCGATGCCGCCACCACAAGTTCGTCAAAAGGAGAGACTCTTAAAGACACCATTAAAATGGTGTCGAATTATGTCGACCTTATTGTAATGCGCCATTATCTTGAAGGCGCGGCACGATATGCTACCGAAGTAACCGATGTGCCGGTTATCAACGCCGGAGACGGAGCCAATCAGCATCCGTCGCAGACAATGCTTGACCTTTACTCCATTCTGAAAACACAGGGTACCCTTGACAATCTCACCATTACCATGGTCGGAGACCTCAAATACGGTCGTACTGTGCATTCGCTGCTTATGGCACTTCAGTACTTTAATCCTACTTTCAATTTTGTGGCATGCCCGGAATTACGTATGCCTCAGGAATACAAGGACTTTTGCGATGAACACGGCATAAAATACACGGAGACAACAGAATTCTCACCCGATGTTATTAATGCCAGCGACATCATATACATGACAAGAGTGCAACGTGAACGGTTTTCCGACATCATGGAATACGAACGGGTTAAAGACCGCTATACACTGCACAATGCCATGCTTTCCGATTCAAAACCCACACTTCGCATTCTGCACCCGCTGCCACGAGTTAATGAAATCGACCGCGATGTCGATGACAACCCCAAAGCATACTATTTTGAACAGGCCCGCAACGGTCTGTTTGCCCGACAGGCCATAATAACCCGCGCATTAGGTATCGATCCCGAAAAGTAACCACATATGACTACCGATAAGAAAGAGCTTGCTGTCGCCGCGTTGCGCAACGGCACTGTAATAGACCGAATCCCCTCATCAGCCTTGTTCAAGGCCGTGGAGTTGCTTGGTATCGCCAACATGAGCACTCATGTAACCATAGGCAACAACCTTGAAAGCAAAAAAATAGGCCGGAAAGGTATCATAAAGATTGCTGATGTTGAATTTCCCGAAACTGTTTTGAACCGCATAGCACTGATTGCGCCATCGGCAGTCGTGAACACAATTCAGGATTTTAACGTCACATCGAAACGGTCGGTTGTACTTCCGGATACTATTTCGGGCATTGTACGCTGCGACAACCCCAAATGCATCAGCAACAACGAGCCGATGGAAACCAAATTCCATGTAGTGAGCAACTGTCCGGTAACAATCCGTTGCCATTATTGCAACCATACCATAGAAGGCGACAAAGCACAGATTCTATGAAATTGCAATGGAAGCCCGGCACAATGGTATATCCGTCGCCGGCTGCATTGGTGAGCTGCGGACTATACCCCGGGGGAGAGTCCAATCTCATCACTGTGGCATGGACCGGAACAATATGTACCAATCCGCCCATGTTATACATTTCAGTGCGTCCGAGCCGACATTCCTATTCCATTATAAAGAAAAACATGGAATTCACTCTGAACCTCACATCAGCCGACATGGTACGCGCCACCGACTGGTGTGGAGTGAAATCCGGACGGGAATTCAACAAATGGCATGAAACCGGACTACATCCGGAAGCCGGAGTGAATGTCGCCTCGCCTTCGGTAGCCGAATCTCCGCTGTCGATTGAGTGCAAAGTACGTGAAATAATAAGCCTTGGCAGCCACGACATGTTCCTTGCCGATGTAGTCGGGCTTCTGGCCGATGAAAAATATATCGATCCGCAAACCGGCGCCTTTGACCTTGGTAAGGCAAAGCTTACGGCATGGTGCCACGGTCATTACTACTCATTGGGCGAAATGCTGGGCCATTTCGGCTTTTCAATAAAAAAGAAACAATAATCAACCGCCACATACCAAAATTTTTTACATATGGAAAGAGACTCCGCCATCTTCGAAATCATCGAGCGCGAACATCAGCGCCAGAAAAAAGGCATCGAACTTATCGCCTCTGAAAACTTTGTAAGCGACCAAGTTATGCAGTCTATGGGCTCGTGTCTCACCAACAAGTATGCAGAAGGATACCCTGGTCATCGCTATTATGGCGGCTGTGAGGTGGTAGACCTCGCCGAAAAACTGGCTATCGACCGTATAAAAGAGCTGTTCGGTGCTGAATATGCCAATGTACAGCCTCATTCAGGGGCCCAGGCCAACATGGCTGTTTTCATGGCCTGTCTTAAACCCGGCGACAAATTCCTGGGACTTAACCTCTCGCACGGAGGCCACCTCTCACACGGAAGTCCGGTAAACTTCTCCGGCCTTGTATTCAACGCACTGGAGTATAACGTATCAGCAGAAACAGGCTTGGTAGACTACGACCAGATGGAAGAAGTGGCCCTGAGAGAACGTCCTAAGCTTATTCTCGGTGGAGCAAGTGCATACTCGCGCGAATGGGACTACGCCAGAATGCGCAAAATAGCCGATGAAATCGGTGCCATTTTTATGGTCGACATGGCTCACCCTGCCGGTCTAATTGCTGCCGGATTACTTGACAACCCTCTGAAATATGCACATATCGTCACCTCTACCACACACAAAACCCTTCGCGGACCACGTGGCGGAGTGATTCTTATGGGAAAAGACTTTGAGAATCCATGGGGCAAAACCAATCCCAAAGGTCAGGTACGCATGATGTCGCAGCTGCTCGATTCCGCAGTATTCCCGGGAGTTCAAGGCGGCCCGCTTGAACATGTAATCGCAGCCAAGGCGGTAGCATTCGGAGAAGCTCTGCAGCCGTCTTACAAAGAATACCAGGAGCAAGTCAGAACAAATGCCCGGGCCATGGCGCAGGCTCTTGCCGACAAGGGGTATAAGATTGTAAGCGGCGGCACCGACAACCACTGCATACTGGTAGATCTCCGCACAAAATTCCCTGAACTCACAGGCAAAATCGCCGAAAAAGTTCTTGTTGAAGCTGACATAACCGCCAATAAGAATATGGTGCCGTTCGACAGCAGATCGCCTTTCCAGACATCAGGCATAAGACTCGGCACTCCCGCCATCACTACCCGTGGCGTAAAAGAAAATCTCATGGGTGAGATTGTGGAGATGATCGATACCGTGCTCAATAATGTCGACAACCAGCCGACAATTGAAGCGGTGCGCTCCAAAGTTAACGCCATAATGGCCGACTACCCGATGTTCGCCTACTGATGACAGGCATCACAGAGCATGTAATAATCGTTGCCGCCGGTTCAGGGAGCCGCTTCGGTGCCAATGTGCCGAAACAGTATTGCTCTCTGGCCGGTGTGCCGGTACTTATACATACCCTTCGACGTATAAGTTCTGTAATGCCTAATGCCCGGCAACTTCTCGTTATCAGTTCCGATATGGAAGACTTATGGCTTGGATTATGTCGAATACACAACTTCAGGTCTCCTGAATATGTATTTGGCGGAGCTACACGCTTCCACTCGGTAAAATCGGCTCTGAGGGCACTTGACGGAAAAACCTCCGACAACGACATCGTATACATTCACGATGCCGCCAGACCATTGTTGAAAGCCGATGTGATAGAACGCCTTCGGAAGTCTGTCGTCAGCGACTCCGCTCCGGGTGTGGTGCCGGTGATACCTTTGTCCGATTCAATCCGTAAATTACACGACAACGGATTATCAGAAGCCGTAGACCGCGATTTATTCCGTGCCGTTCAGACCCCGCAGGCATTCCGGTTCTGTAAAATCGCAAAAGCATACACACAGGAATATAATCCCCGGTTTACAGATGACGCATCTGTTGCCGAACATTATTTCAATCAACCGGTAATGATGACTGAAGGCTCAGTCGACACGTTGAAAATAACAAACTCCCGGGATCTCGCTTTTGTAGCCACACTGTTATGAACAGTCTTCTGCAACTCGATGTAAAATACGTAAAAGGCATAGGCCCTAAAAAAGCGGAACTCCTTGCTGCTGAACTTGGAATACGTTCAGCAGCCGATTTATTACGCCACTTTCCGAACAGCTATATCGACCACTCCAAAAGCTATTCGGTATGCGAACTCAGCGGAGATATGCCATATGCCAGGATTCACGGAAAATTCGTAGCCTTGAATGTCGTAGGAGAAGGAGCTAAAATGCGACTCACCGCAACATTCACCGACGGGCGCAGAGGTATGGAAATAATATGGTTCCGTAGAATAAAGCAGATTCGCGAACAGATACGCCTTGGGCAGGAATATGTTCTGTTCGGCAAGCCCACACGCTATGGTCCTATGTGGCAGATGGTCCACCCCGAAATCGACATCCCCGACTCAGTTGGAGCTCAAGAAGGTTTCAGGGGTGTGTATCCGCTCACCGAGCGGCTTCGTAACCGAGGTATAGTGTCGCGGAATTTTTTCATATGGGCGCAGAGTGTGCTCTCATCCCATACCGTGTCCGACCCTATGCCTCAATCAGTGATACGGAACTTTGGCCTGATGCCTCTTGAACAGGCATTGAAAGAAATTCATATGCCATCATCGGCCGATATGCTCGAAAAAGCTAAATACCGATTGAAATTCGACGAGCTTTACTATATCCAGCTGGATATAGTAAAACGTAGCCGTGAACGTCATTTTTCAACAGAAGGATATCGTTTCCTGCGTATCGCCGACTGGTTTAACAATTTTTACAACCGCTGTTTGCCATTTCCTCTTACCGATGCACAGAAACGGGTGGTAAAAGAAATCCGGGCCGATGTAAACACCGGTCGCCAGATGAACCGACTTGTTCAGGGCGATGTAGGCTGCGGCAAAACCATCGTGGCTCTTATGGCAATGCTGATGGCCATAGACAACGGATTTCAGGCATGCCTTATGGCCCCGACTGAAATTCTGGCAACTCAGCATTTTGAAAGCCTTTCCGCCTTAACCGCGCCAATCGGTCTAAACATAGAATTGCTGACTGGTTCAACACGTACGGCCCGGCGCAAACAAATCCATGAATCGTTGCGCAATGGTTCACTTCATATACTGATTGGAACTCACGCTCTCATTGAAGACACCGTGGAATTCGCGAATCTTGGTCTGGCTGTCATAGACGAGCAACACCGGTTCGGCGTTGCCCAACGTGCAAAAATGTGGCGCAAAAACAATCTTCCGCCACACATACTTGTAATGACTGCGACACCGATTCCACGCACTCTGGCTATGACCGTATACGGCGACCTTGACGTGTCGGTAATCGACCAGCTTCCTCCAGGCCGAAAACCGGTAACTACCCTGCTCCGTTACGACAATCAGCGGCAAGGCACATATAAAGCCGTTTACAACCAGCTGCGTATGGGGCGTCAGGCTTATATCGTCTATCCGCTTATCGATGAGAATGAAAAACTTGATTTACGCAGTCTTCAGGAAGGATTTGAGATTATAAAGCAGACTTTCCCCGATTATCAGGTGGCCATGGTACATGGCAGGATGAAACCCGATGAAAAAGACCATCAGATGCAGCTTTTTATATCAGGAGAGGCCCGGATACTTGTTGCGACGACTGTTATTGAGGTCGGAGTCAACGTTCCTAACGCATCAGTGATGATTATAGAGAATGCCGAACGTTTCGGTCTCTCTCAGCTTCATCAGTTGCGTGGGCGCGTAGGACGCGGCGCCGAACAAAGCTATTGCGTGCTTATGACCAAACACCAGATTGCTGCTGAAACCCGAAAACGGCTCGAAGTGATGACTGCCACAACCGATGGTTTTGTAATCGCAGAAGCCGACATGAAATTACGAGGTCCCGGCGACATCGAAGGCACTATGCAGAGTGGAATGCCTTTCGACCTGCATATAGCATCCCTCGCATCCGATGGGCAGATTCTCCAACTGGCACGTATGGCGGCAGAGTCGGTAATTGATGCCGATCCGCAACTCTGCTCGCCATTGCACCGAGATATGGTATTTTATATGACCCGGATTGCCGGCAGAAATGCCGACTGGAGCAAAATTTCCTAAGCGATACTGTTAATGAATACCGAATATAAGTTCCCGAAAACAATCGAATATCTTCGAAAAAAAATAATCGGCACACAATGGGAAGGCCATCTGTTTGTTGTAGGCGGATGTTGCCGTGATATAATAATGAACCGTCCGATACACGATGTGGATCTGACTGTTGACCTGCCTTTGGGAAGCGTCAGATTCGCCCGGTGGCTAAAATCCAGGCATCTGACCATCGGCGAACCAATCATTTTCCAGCGCTACAGTACCGCCAGGCTACGACTGAAAGCATTTCCAGACGATGAACTTGAAATAGTGCAGACCCGCAAAGACAAATACGGCCCACACAACGCCGACAATCCTGCTGCGGCATTCGGGTCGCTTCTTGACGACTGCACACGACGCGACCTGACAATCAACTCATTATATTACGATGTTTCGTCGGGTAAAATGCTCGATTTATGCGGAATGGCCATACACGACATTGAAAACCATATAATTCGCACACCCGCCGACCCATCCCGGACATTCGATGACGACCCGCTGCGTATTATACGCTGCATACGCTTCGCCTGTACCCTCGGATGGAACATACATCCCGATACACTTAAGGAACTTGGAAAGAATCCCGAATCAATCCGAATCGCATCAAAAGAACGAATAAGAAACGAATTCGACAAAGTAATGGCATGCCCCGACCCGGCAAAAGCCCTCGCACTGATTGAAAAATGCGGAATTATGGGTGTGGTGATGCCGGAACTTAAACCAATGTTCGGCATGCCCGACAACGCATCGAATTCCGGCAGTGTATGGCAACACACCTTACGCACGGTAAAAGCCATGGCAGATTCAACCGACAATGTAGAGCTAAGGATTGCCGCACTGCTGTGTGATGCAGGCAAAACTGTGTCGTTTTCCAGAAATAAAAACGGAGACATATATTTCAAGGCACATGACCGCAGAGCTCCGGCTGTTATCGATGCCATCATGAAACGGCTAAGGTACGAACCCAAAATAATCAACGACACAATATTTCTTGCCCGACATCATACCGCAGCCAAATCGTGGGGAGACAGAGCCGAGAAAATGACCGATTCAGCACTCAGACGTCTGCAATACATCTGCGAGAAACGAAACCGCTTTGAACAGCTTCTTTCCTTAATCCATGCCGACAATGCATCGCAGACCACCAATCCTGACCGAATGTCGCAGGTTCCGGCAATACGTCACAGGGCATCCGAGTTACGGAAAAAAGGAGCTGAAATGTTCGAATACCACCTTCCGATACAAAGTCCGCATATCAGACGCATTCTGAGAATTCCACCTGGAAAACAAGTTGAACTATGCAAAGAATACCTGCTAAAGTGCGCATTCGAGAATCCGTTCATAACCAGAGAAGACTGCAGACTGCTTTTACAGAAAAAATTCAGTAAAACAGACCATTAACCACCTGTTGGTTTTACATCGTCAAATTTTTCGCATTTTTCACAGCGCTATTAAACAAAAATTGCTAAATTTGCATGTTCTTAAACATAGCTTTACGACACTCGGACGCAGAGCAGTCTCGTCCTCTACAATAACCGAACAAATTCATTATGATCAAAGCCGCATTGGAGAAAGTCATCAACGAAGATATGTCTGAAATCTGGACCTTGCTTGACGGTGACGAAAAACGCAAAATTACCGACAACCTGGTAATACATACCTTCAAAAAAAATCAGCTCATATATGCCGAAGGCGATGAGCCGGAATTTCTGTGGTGTCTGCTCAAAGGCAAGGTAAAAAAGTTCAAGGAAGGAGTCGGAGGCAGAGTACAGATATTGCGTCTGATCCGTCCGGTACAGTATTTCGGCTACAGAGCTTTCTTTGCCGAAGAGTCATATGTATCAAGCGCTGCGGCATTCGAACCGTCTGTCCTCGGAGCAATACCGTTGGAACTTGTGAAAGAA
>JAIDBM010000326.1 GCA_029056365.1 Muribaculaceae bacterium
CCTTGTAGTCCTGGCCTTCGTAGTATATGCTGCTGATGGCGCCTTCGTTGTCGGTAGGGCCGTCGTCGTGAATGAACGAGGTGTAGTCGGCGTGCGACGGAAGCTGGCCTCCGGTGCCGTTGGCGTCCCAGTTGCTGTAGTTGGCGTAGTAGTTCACTGTATAGTAACCGAGCTGGTCGGCGGTAGTGAAATACATTTCGGGCGACACGCTCGAAGGCGGTGTGACATCGAGATAGTCGTTGCAGGACGAAAGTGCTGCTGCTGCGGCGAAAGCCGCTATGATGTATTTTGGGAATTTCATGATTATGGATATTAGAAGTCAACAGAAATACCGAAGGAGTATGTGCGAGACAGAGGATAGGCTCCGCCGGACTTCATTTTCGAAACCTCAAGGCTTTCGGGGTCGATGACTTTGGTCATCTTTGTCCAGGTGTGGAGGTTTTCGCCCGAGAAGAATACACGCAGGTTCTGTATGTAGATTTTTCTGGTGAGTTCCTTGGGGAAGGTGTATCCTACCTGAAGGTTCTTCACGCGGAGATATGCGGCATTCTGCAGATATCGGGTCTGGGTTTCGCGGTTCTTGTTGGTATAATACAGCGGGCGGGCGTAGTAGGCGTCGGGGTTGGCTCCGAGAAGGCTGGAGTCATCGCGCCAGTAGTCGAGGTGCTCGTCGAAGAAGAGCGATTCCCAGCGTCCGCCTACGGTTGCGCCCCAGAATGCGGCACTCTTGCCTCCGGTGCCCTGGTCGCCGTAGCCGCTGAAGTAGTAGTCGCGTTTGCCTACACCCTGAAGGAACAGCGACACATCGATGCCCTTCCACTGGGCGTACAGGTTGAAGCCGATACGGTAGCGCGGAGTTGTGTTGCCTATGACACGCTGGTCGCCTTTTTCATAAATAGTGCTCTGTTTGTGGATTTTGCCGTCACCGTCGGTATCGACATACATTATGTCGCCTGCCTGCCAGAGGCCTCCGTTGATTTCGCTCTGGTCGACAGTGGCGAGGTGAGCGTCCATTTCTTCCTGAGTCTTAGCGATGCCTTTGGTTTCAAGGCCCCAGATTTCGCCGGTGTAGCGTCCGGCGATATATTTGCCAAGGTCGCCTTCACGGTTGGGGTAGTTGGTGATTTTTGTACGGTCGTCAGAGAGGTTGAAGCGGACATCGTAGTTGAAGTCGCCCAGAATCTGACGCCATCCAAGGGTGAGTTCCCAGCCCGATGTGCGCATCGAGAGCAGGTTCTGAGCCGGAGGAGTTGTGCCGAGTGTGGCGGGAAGCGCCACGCCGGGTCCTACCATGTCTTTGTTGTCGCGCCAGAAGTAGTCGAACGAGAATGTGAGTCGCTGACGCAGGGCTGTTACATCGATACCGAGGTTGGTGTTGCGGATTTTTTCCCATGTCAGACCGGTGGAGATCAGAGCGGGGAACCATGCGGTGTTCGATTGTTCGCCGTTTATGAGCCATGCGCTGTTCGATGCGCTCAGGCCCATTGCGCGATATGTCGGATACCAGTTGTTTGTGTTCTGGTTGGCGAGCTGACCGTAGGAACCGCGAATTTTGAGTACATCGACATACGGACGTGCGGGGTCAAAGAAATTTTCCTGAGCCACGTTCCAGCCGGCCGATACCGAGGGCGACCATACCCAGCGTTTGTTTCTGCGGAAGCGCGACGAACCGTCGTAACGCAGGTTCACTTCCACAAGGTAGCGGTTCATGTAGTCGTAGTTTATACGTCCGAAGAAGCCGGCGGTACGCCATATCTGGTAAGCGCCTCCGAGCGAATAGTCGGTCTTGCTGTTGGTGAGGTCGAGTACAGGCAGCATGGATGTTGTTACATCGTTGCGGCTTGCGCTCACACTGCGGTCTTTGAAGCTTTCAATCTGTGTACCCAGGAGGAACGTGAAGTTGTGCTGTTCGTTCAGGCTCAGATTGTAGTTGGTGTAGACGTTTGCGTTCAGGTATGTGGAACGGTAGCCGTATTCGCTCACATATGAAGTTGTGCGCGAGTAGTAGGTGGGAATATGGAGCAGCTCCGGATTCACGGCATCGTGTGCGTATACGGGGAATGCGTCTTCATGAGTCCAGTTGTTGTTCACGCGGGCGTTGAACTCGCCGATGATATTCCAGTTCTTCACCGGAGTGATTGTAAGCTGGAACTGGTTGGTGAACACATCGTTCTGCTCTTTGTGGCGTCCGCCGTTCTCAAGTGCGTCGATATAGTTGAAGTCCGATGCCAGATAGCCGTTGGGGTCGTATTTCGGAGCAATTGAGATTGAACGGCGCATCATGTTGTCGTAGAAGCCTCCGTTCATTGTGGTGGCGCGGTCGTAGTCGGTACGTGCCCAGCGGGTGGTGAATCCGATTTTCAGCCAGCTGTAGAGCTGAGCGTTTACTTTGCCCATGAACGAGAACCTCTGGTAGTCGTCCTCGCCGTAGCGCATGAATCCGCCCATATCCATCCAGTTGCCCGAGGCATAGTAGCTGATTTTGTTGTTTCCGCCGGTAAGGGCCAGGTTATGTTCCTGTGAGAAAGCGGTCTTGCGATAGTATTCGTCCATCCAGTCGGTGTTGGCGTATACTCCGTGAAGTTCGCTTTCGCCCCATACCGAGTGGCCGTTTTCCCAATGGTAGCTGTCGGCCACCACATCGCTTTCGCCTGTGTAGTACTGGCGTACTTTCTCAACGTATTCCTCATCGAAGGTGAATGAGCCCGGTGAGGTATATCCCTGTACATCGTTGAGATAGTTGACCAGGTGCCATGAGTCCATCTGTTTGGCGATTTTCAGCGGCTGGTTGAAGCGGAAACTGTTGTTGTATCGAACGGTGGTTTTGCCTTCGGAGCCGTTTTTGGTGGTAACGAGAATAACACCGAACGGAGCGCGCGAACCATAGATCGATGAAGCGGCGGCGTCTTTAAGAACCGAAATGTTCTCGATGTCCTGCGGGTTGAGGGTGCTCAGGTCGCCTTCCATACCGTCGATAAGCACGAGCGGACTGCCGCTTGAGCCTTCGCCGATGGTTGCGGTACCACGGATGTTTATGCCTTTGCTTGCGTTCAGCTCACCGCCTGAACTGGAGTTGGAGATGTTCAGACCCGGAATAATGCCCTGCAGGGCGGTAACTGCATCGGAAACCGGACGTTCGGCTATGTCTTTTGCCGAAGCAGTGCCTACGGCGCCGGTGAGGTTCACTTTTTTCTGAGTTGCGAAACCAACCACGACAATATCGTCGAGAAGATTCGCATCGGTCGAGAGTGTTACTTCAAGTGGTTTGCCAGGTTCGGCTTTTACTTTCTGTGTGGCATAGCCGATAAAGGAGATTTCGAGTGTGAGAGGTTTCGACGACTTGATGTGGAATCTTCCGTCGATGTCGGTTACTACCGAGAGGTCGGGGTTTTCGGCAACTCTGACCGAAGCGCCTATGGCAGGCTCTCCCTCCTCGTCGAACACAGTACCAGAGATGCCGGATGAAGCCACCGCCGTTGCCGATTGTGGTTCCGGACTTGCCGAGGCCATCACGCATGGCGTGGCCGACAGCAATGTCGCAGCTGTCAGCAGCCTTGTAAACAGATGTAAAGATGAAGATCTCATGGTGTAAAAAAATAGAAATAAAGTTTATTGCTATCGTTGGTTTGTTTTTGTTGCTATAATAATTAAGGTAATTGTCAATCGAACTGTATTGCAGTCGAATACGTTGCAAAATTAGTTATGTGACAAACAAGATGAGAGTAAGTTTTTCAGCCAATAAGGGTTGAAAATCGTAAAAAATCATAATTGAATGGAAGTTGCGTTCCAAAAACCGAACAATACCGATTATTACCGCAATTTTACGAAAATCGAACTGTTGAAATGTCTCATATCGGCTGGTTTTTCACCGAAAATAACTAATTTTGCCAAAGAAAAACAAAAATGCGCCTGTTGGCGCGGCCATGAAAAAATAAACCATTCTTAGTAAAATGTGCATTGAACGATTATCATCCCTGTTTGTCGCGCTGGTTTGTCTGGCGTTTTCCATCGGGGCGGCTCCACAGCCGTCAACGGCGCATTTCAAGATGCTTACGACAAACGAGGGTTTGCCCGACAATTCGGTGAACGATATTGTCGAGGACCATTTCGGATTCATATGGATAGCAACATGGAACGGTCTTGCCCGTTTCGATGGCAAGTATGTGACCAGTTACCGTCACTCCGATGGAGTAGAGGGAACTCTTTCCAACAATATGGTGCGATGTCTGCTTCCGGACCCCGAGGGTATATGGGTTGGAAGCGACAACGGATTGGATTTTATGCGATATTCCGACGGGCGGTTCATCCAGGCATTCTATGTCCGCGATGGCGCCGAGGGCCGGCAACAGCCGCTGTCGGGCCGGGTGAGTCGTCTGATTTCGTCGGGAGACCGGATATTTCTGCTTACAGTCGATGGTGATTTGATGTGCATGGAACGCGACCATTCGCCGTCGGGCTCCGATGCGCGTAATGTTTTCGTGCAGCTGGCGCGTCCGGCCAGTCGCCGTTATGCCGATCTGGCGGTGTTCAAGGGCGGTCGTATTCTTGCCTTGTCGAACGAAGGCGTCACCTTGCTCTCGCCCGATGGCAGCGAGGAGCTGTATCATAACTCCATACCGGCGTATTTCGACTCGAACATGAATATATATTGCGACAATTCGCGTTCGACAGTGACCATAGGCGGTGGAATAGGCACTGTTACATCGGAATACACAGTCGATGGCAACGGACGACTCGAAGCGACAGGCACTCAGACACCATACCGCAGTCTGATGAGTACGGCGGTCGACGGCAATATACAATATTACGGAACAGACGGCAACGGACTCTATATCCGCAGCGGTGATGAGCTGGAGCACTTCATGCCATCGAATTCGTCGCTTCCGTCCGATGCCATTTACAAGGTATCGGTCGACAGCCGCCATAACCTATGGATAGGAACCTATCGACACGGACTCGCGATGCTTTCCCACCAGCTCAACACCTATACGGTGAACAATATGGCGTCAAGAACATTGAGTTACGATATAGTTACCGCTGTGGTGCCCGATGGCGACAAGCTGTATCTTGGACTTGACGGCGGCGGCCTGGAGATAGTTGATACCCTTAGCGGCGAGCGCCGTGTATTCAATATGTCGAATTCCGCGATTCCCGGAAACAATATCGTGTCGATGGTCAAGGACGGACCGATAATATGGGCGGCGGTGTATTCGGTGGGTCTGGTGGCATTCGATACCCGCAGCGAAAGCTTCACCACTTACAGGGCCAACAACAAGATAGAGCCGGGAAACAAACTGTGGGTGCTTGCCCTGGACGGGCAGGGGCGTCTTTGGGTAGGCGGCAGTTCGCTTAGTGTGTTTGACCGTCAGAACAATACATTCCGTCTGATTGCCGAATGCCGTCATGCACAGATCAATTCCATAGCCGATGATCCGTCGGGCAATCTGTGGGTGGCCACACGCGACAATGGTCTGCTGGAAATCGACAAGAACAGCGGGGAGGTAATCGACCGTCACTCGTCAAGTCCGTCGGCCGGCGGCATACGCATGGCGTATCCGAGACCGCATCTTGTTTATGTCGATTCCCGACGAAATCTGTGGATAGCCTTCGACAACTCCCGGCTTGTGCGTCTGAATCTTACCGACCGTAACGATATGGAAGGATACGACATGCGGTATGGCAGCGCGCGTGGCAATGTGATGTCGGTGGTGGAGGATGCCGGAGGCAATCTGCTTATGGGCACCGACAACGGTCTGGTAAGATATTCGCGCACGCGAAACAACATGATGTCGCTCACCGATGAGCGCATGCCTAAGATATTTGCACAGAATTCAGCGGCCAGATCCGGCAAGACGGTTTATTTCGGCACTACTGCGGGCCTGCTGTGTTATCCGCTCAATAATCCGCTTCAGGCAATGCCGATGCCGCCCACCGTATTTACAGGAATAGAAATACTTGGTGACGACGGCGTGGTGCTTCCGTTGTCCTGTACCGGCGACAGTGTCGTTACCCTTGAGCACTCCCAGAATTTCTTCAAGGTGCGTTTCGCCTTGCCCGAGATGTCGAGTCCGGGCCAGATTATGTTCGAATGCCGGCTTGAGGGGCTTGAGGACGGCTGGCGCGATGTGAGCGACACCCGTTGGGCCACATACACCAATGTGCCTTCAGGAAGCTACCGTATGATGGTGCGCCACAGTCTTAGCGATGGCAGCTGGAGCGAGCCGTCGGTGCTTGGCATAACAGTGAGTCCGGCCTGGTATGCCACAGCCGGAATGCTTATTATATGGACTCTTACCGGCTTGGTGGTTACAGTGATGCTTCTCTATTTCTGGCGGGCCTATGCCGCCAACCGCGACCGCACACGTATGGTGGAGATGGAACGCGATTCGGCAACGCGGCTCAATGAAGCCAAGCTCGATTTCTATGCGTCGGTAACACATGAACTTCGCACTCCGTGTTTTCTTATTTCGGCCCAGATTGAGGAAATATACGATTCCGGACGCCAGACAGTGCCGGTGAACAGTCTTGTGGGCATTTACCGTAATTCCGCCAAGCTGAACAAGCTTATAAGTCATATAATCGACTTCCGCAAAACCGAAACCGGCCACCTGACACTTAATGCACGTAACATCGACCTTGTGACTCTGCTCAGAGAGCTTTCGGTTGATTATGAACAACTTTGTAGGCAGAAGTCGCTTACTTTCAGCTTCCGACACGACCAGCCGCCGGTGTTTGCATGTGTCGATGCCGATAAGGTGGAGCTGATTGTTACCAATCTGGTGTCGAATGCCTACAAATACACTCCCAAGGGTGGTGAGGTAAGCCTTGATTTGCGCGATGTGGGCGAGGCGGTTGAGATCAGTGTCACCGACAACGGTATAGGCGTGATGGACAAACTGCAGTCTACGATATTTGAACCCTTTGTGCGCACGGAGCGTGGCCAGAAGGTGAGTCGCGGCGATGGCATCGGTCTTTCGTTTGTAAAGGAACTCGTTGAGTTGCACCGGGGCAGCATAAGGCTTGACAGTCAGGTGAACGAGGGGTCGTGCTTCACGGTGATTCTTCCGAAATATCAGAAAGAATCGGATGTCGACGATGAAAGCGTGACACGACTCGAACCATCGCGAAAGCCGGAACTGATGCAGGAATCGCTTGCCGGTGAAATATCGTTGCCGGACCGTATCTCAGACCCCACCTCCACACGTTCGATATTGATTATCGACGCTGTCTCTTAGACCCATCTCCGAGCCCACGAGCCTAGG
>JAIDBM010000327.1 GCA_029056365.1 Muribaculaceae bacterium
CATCAGCGGTTTGCCTGTAGCGGCCAGACGCTGTACACGTTCGCGCTGATTGGCCGAGAGGTGGAGGTCGTTGGTGTTGCCGGGAGTCTCGCAATAGCTTGTCTCACCGATACAAACCATTATAATATCGGCATCGGCGGCGGCCTTCACCGCGCTGTCGAAGTCGGGGGCGTTTTCCTTTCCCCAGTCGTTCCAGTCGTGAGGCGCATAGGTTACTCCGGGGGCATATATGATATTTTCTTTGCCGAAGCGCTTCTGCATGGCCTCGAGTATTGTGTTGTGGTCTTTTGCTATTTCATCGGTGCGCTGTCCCTGCCATGTATAAGTCCAGCCTCCGTTGAGGGCTCTCATACTGTTGGCGTTCGGTCCGGCTATCAATATTTTTTTCCCGTTGGCTATAGGCAGCAGTGCATCATCGTTTTTTAGCAACACCATTGACTCGATGGCTGCGTCGGTAGCTGCTTTGGCGAATTCCTTGCTTCCGAACAGCGGATAATCGGTTATGCATGTGTTGGGAGTTTCAAACAGGCCGAGACGCATTTTCATGCGGAGCACGCGGGCGCAGGCGTCATTGATACGGTCCATCGGCACCAGTCCTTCTTCGACACATTCTTTGAGCAGAGTGCAGAAGTCGGTATCATATGGTTCCATAGCCATGTCTATTCCTGCATTGATGGCCATCGCTATGGCTTCTTTTTTGTCGTGAGCCACATATTCGCGGTTCCAAAGATTGTTGATGTCGGCCCAGTCGGTTACAATTAGGCCGTCCCAGTTGAGTTCCTGTTTGAGCCAGCGGTTCAGATAGCGGGCATTGGCGTGAAAGGGAACACCGTTGTTTGTGGTGCTGTTTACCATAATCGACAGCGCCTTGCCTTCCGTAATGGCTTTATAATATGGCGCGAAGTGTTTCTCCCGCATTTCCATTTCTCCAATCGACGAGTGGGTGCGGTCGCGACCGCTCACCGGCGAACCGTATCCCATGAAGTGTTTGAGGTTGGCGGCGATATGGTATCGGTCGATATGATTCGGGTCGGGTCCTTGCATTCCGCTTACAGCCGCGGTTCCCATGGCTGCGTTGAGATAGGCGTCCTCGCCGTAGTTTTCGTAAACACGCGGCCAAAGCGGATTACGGCTCAGGTCGACCGTAGGGTTGAATGTCCATGGCACATCTGAGGCACGTGTCTCATAGGCTGTGATTTCACCGCCGCGTTTTGCCAGAGATGTGTTGAATGTGGCGCCCATGTTTATGTTCTGAGGAAACAGTGTGGCTCCGATTGTGTAGTTGGCGCCGTGGTTCATGTCGAGACCATATATACATGGAATGCCTATCTCTTTCATCGATACAGTCTGGAGCTGCGATACTATTTCATACCATTGCTGCGGAGTAAGCGCTACATCGGCCACGTTCAGAATCGAACCGACCTTATGCCGTCCGATTACATCATCAAGCCGCTCTTTTGGAATTTTCATATCCGGCCTTGTGTCGGGTTCGTATTTCCCTCCGAGAACATCAAGGGTCAGCTGGGTCATCTGGCCGATTTTTTCTTCAAGGGTCATTTTTCCGAGCAACTCGGTTATGCGATTTTCCATTTGCGGGTCTTGTGGTATCGACGGTGTATTGGCTTCGACATTGATATTGCTTGCCGCAAGTGCAAGTGATGCTGCGCACATAAGTCGTATTCTTTTTTTCATGATTTGATAAGTATTTGTTTTTGCAAAAATACGCTTTAAAACCGGCGGTAACGATGCGTATTTTATCAGATTTTGTGCATTTATTTAAAACCGTCTGCCTCCATCGATGCAAGTTCCCATATGCTCATGGCATTCTCAAGGGCCTTGGTTGTTTCGGCATGGCGAACGAACAGAGCATCATCGGTTTTTCCTGCCGAAATCTCAGCTTCTATATCGGCAATCTCATGCTCAAGACGTGAAATTTCAGCTTCAGCCTCCTGTACCTTTTTCTGAAGTCGCCTGAGGGTTTTCTCTCGTTCTCTCTGTTCGGCATAACTGAGCCGGGGAGGGCGTTGTACGGTTTTGCTGTCCTGATTTTTTTCACTGTTTCCGTCAGTCGCAGACTTTGATACGGTGGCATCCGCTTTCCCGGGGCTTTTGCTTAGTTCAAGTTCGTGAAGCGAGCTGATGCGTTTTTTCTCAAGGAATTCATAAATTCCGCCGAGACACTCGCGCACCTGTCCGCCTCCGAATTCGTATACCTTCTCAACCAGTCCGTCAAGGAATTCACGGTCATGGCTCACAACAATCACGGTGCCGTCGAAATCTTTTATGGCCTGTTTCAGAATGTCTTTTGTAGCCATGTCGAGGTGGTTCGTAGGTTCGTCGAGAATAAGCAGGTTTACAGGTTCGAGCAACAGCCGAATCATTGCCAGACGTGTTTTCTCACCACCTGAGAGAACCTTTACTTTTTTGTCGGACGCTTCACCCCCAAACATGAACGCTCCGAGTATATCGCGTATTTTTGTGCGTATGTCACCTACCGCCACACGGTCGATAGTGTCGAATACTGTCACAGACTCGTCAAGCAGCTGCGCCTGGTTCTGTGCGAAATATCCTA
>JAIDBM010000328.1 GCA_029056365.1 Muribaculaceae bacterium
CCGCCAAACCCCCCCAACTAATCCTTTGGCCTGGTTAACCTACAAACCCGATGAAGGGTAGTGGTGCATTACGACATACCGCCATCGCTTGAAGAATATTATCAGGAGGCGGGGCGAGCCGGCCGCGACGGCCTTCCGAGCTATGCGGTGATGCTTGTGTCTCAGACCGATAAATCGCTGCTTGCCAGGCGTCTTTCCGACTCCTTTCCGCCAAAGGACGAAATAGTGCGTATCTATGACCGTGTGGGTGTGTGGCTTGGAGTGTCGGTTGACGGCGGGTTTCAGCAAGTTTACGATTTCAACCTCGCAAGATTCTGTGCGGCAAGCAAATTCCAGCCGTCACGGGTGCGCAGCGCCCTTGGCATATTGTCGCTGTCGGGGTATATCGAATATGTCGAGGACTGTGCTTTCATGGCCCGCGTTATGATTCTGTTGCGAAAGGACGAATTCTATTCACTCGACCTTGATTCTGTGACCGACCGGGTTTTCCAATGTTTGCTCAGAAGTTATCCGGGATTGTTTTCCGATTATGTGAATATAAGCGAGGACAAGATAGCGCGTGAATGCGGTATCGGGGTAGAGCAGGTATATGAGTCGTTTCTGGCACTGAGCAGGATGCATGTGCTCCACTATGTGCCGCGACGGCTTGAGCCATACATATGTTTCAGCCAGCGGCGTCAGCTGCCCCGGTATATATCTTTTCCGCTGGATGTCTACGAGCACCGCTATGAGCGTGCGCGAAAGCGCATGGAAAGCATGCGCGGCTTCGCATTCGACGACAGCTGTTGCCGCGTGCAGTCCATGTTGAGGTATTTCGGAGAAAAAGAGGCCGGAGAGTGTGGCCGATGCGATTATTGTCGTTCGCGGCGCCGGATGTCATCGTCGGCTTCGCCGTTGACCCCGGAGATTGTTCTTGCCGATATAAGGGCGGTACTCGACGCAATGGGGTGCGACAGTGTGGCCCTTGATTTATTTGTCGACCGCTACCGTGGCAGGCGTGAGGAGGCTGTCGAAGTCATACGCGAGCTTGTCGACGCAGGCAAGGCCGAGGTTAAAGCCATGCGTATTTCGCTTTAAATTTAGAAACTTTAAACTGTCGGTCCGGTCTTTTATATCTAATTCAATATATAAAAGGCCACTAACACGTTATATATATAAGATGTAAGAAAAGCGATGAACAACATCATCCCTCGTCCTTTTTACCGAGTAGTGATACTGGGTAATGAGGCTCTCATAAATAAATAGTTGAAACGTGGAAAGAGGATGCCGCTTAAAAAGGCAGCATCCTCTTTTTGCGGCGCCGGCGTATATCGGCCGGACTTGTAGGTAAAACAAATAATATGTAACTTTGTAACATGGAATCTCAATTTTCATCGGCTCTGCTTGAAGGAGCCGTTACCGAAATATCCCGGTTGCCGGGAATAGGCCGTAAGACAGCCTTGCGGCTGGCTTTGCATCTGTTGCGCCGCGACGAGCGGGAGGCGGTTGCACTCGGACAGGCAATAATAGATTTGCGCAAAGGCATCCGCTACTGCAGTGTATGCCACAACATTTCAGAGACCGGGCGGTGCGCCATATGTTCTTCGCCTTCGCGCGACCACGGCATGGTTTGTGTGGTGGAGAATGTGCGCGATGTCATGAGTCTTGAGGCTACAGGCCAGTTCAGCGGACTGTATCATGTGCTTGGAGGTCTGATTTCGCCGATTGACGGAATCGGTCCGGATATGCTGGAAATCGGTTCGCTTGTCGAAAGAGTGTCGTCGGGTGCGGTACGGGAGGTGATTCTGGCCTTGAGCGCCACAATGGAAGGCGACACCACATCATTCTATATATCGCGCAGGCTAAACCAGTTCGACGGACTTGTTCTGACCCGTCTTGCCCGCGGAATGTCGGTGGGAAATGAAATCGAGTATACCGATGAACTTACACTCGGACGTTCGCTTGTGGAACGTGTTCCTTACGAACAGGCCTGATTCATTGTCGGACCGGCTTGTAGTACAACCTCTTGAATGAGTTTATTCGAACAGCCTCTGATAAATCACGGCATCGCCGAAGCGCCGTCCCTGCCTGAGCCAGGAGCGCAGGCGTCCGCAGGTTTTGAATCCGGCCGATTCGAACAACGCGCGCGAGGCCTTGTTGTCGGCCCCGACCACCGCCCACAGCTGATGTAAGCCCAGATGAGTGGCGCAATACACTCCGAGCCAGGCCAGTGCCTGAAAAGCATATCCGCGACGTCGGAATTCTTTCTGAATAAAAATGCCTACGCCTGCGCGGCGGTCGCGGGCCGAATAGTCGTACAGGTCAACAGCGCCCACGGCGGTGCCGGAGTTGTCGGTTATGATCAGCCTCAGTTGCCTGTCGGCCGATATGTCGCCATTGTAGTTGCGGATGAACGTGTCAAGGGCATGCCTGGACAGCGGGGCCGCATTGTCGCCGTAAGGCCACAGTTCCGGGTCGTTTTCCCAGATGTAAAGAGTATCGGTATCGGAAGGCTCCGGAGCACGGAGCCGTACTTTTATTTCGTCTGTTTCCATATAATCAGTTAGCATGAATGTTACGGGGTAGAAGTTGCCATGCCCTGTATGCATCGCCGAGCTGGCGTACGCAGCGGTGCCAGTACGAGTCGCCGGAACCGTGAAGCAGTTCGTGTGCATCGGAAAAGTCGGTCATCGCCCACACGTTTTCCGAAAGCTCGTCTTCAAGCTGTCCGCGGCTCCAGCCGCTGTAACCCACAAAGAAGCGGAGCACTCCGTCGAGCTGGTAGCCGGAGTTCACATAGTCGGTAATGGCGTTGAAGTCGCCTCCCACAAACAGTCCGGGAGCATATTCTCTGGCTTCCGATATAATGTCCGGGCCAAGAGTATGTATGAAAAAAAGTCGGTCTTGTCCGAGCGGGCCGCCGCAATATACCGGTGCATCGTATTGAGGCGATATGTCGTCGAGCACATCCGAGAGCATATTTCCGGTGCGGTAATTCATCACCACGCCCATGGCGCCGTCGTCGGGATTATAGTCGACCAGCGACAGTACTCCATGGTTGAAGTAAGACTCACTCAGGAAAGGTTCCGCCACCAAGAGGGCCCCTTGCCTTACGTCGCCTTTTGTTGCGGAGACGTTGAAGATGTCGGTAATGATGTCTTTCATCGGACAGGGTGTTAGTGGATAAATTTCTGTTATAAAATATCAACAACCGGAGAGTCGTCATGGTTTTGCGCAAAGATATGAAAAAATAATGAAAAAACGATGCGTATGGTATTGATATGTGAAGACTTTGACGGCTTTGCAGCTCGCGTTTGGCTGTGCTTGGCCGCGTTTGGCCGATTTTTTAATAAATATTTGTGTATGTTGCGTAAAAAGGGTATCTTTGCAGCGGAAACACCACACACGTAATCTATTTATTTAATTCATCCTTTTTTATGACAACAGACATGAAACATGTCATTGTTGCCGGGGTCGGTGTATTTGTTGCCGCAGGACTTACAGCCTGTATCGATGAAGACTACGATCTCAGCAAAGACATTGACATGACGGTGCAGATAGGCAGCGAAGGCTTCACATTGCCCGCAAGCGATACCGCACCATGCACACTTACACAGATTTTAGACCTTGAACAGACAAGCAGTATCAAAGCGGTAGCGGAAGGCGAGTACGGACTGTCGGAGGGCGACTATGCCCTTGTGCAGAACGGTGAATCGGCGCCATCGCATGTCAGTATCGCCATAGTAGGCCTTGACCGTCTGAAAGGCTCTGCATCAGAAACCGAACTCGATGAATTCAGAAGCCAGTCGACAGGCCGGACTACAGTCGATGTCGACGGAACTCCGACAATCGTGGATATCGAGGACAGCGACATAACACGTGAAATAGTGGCGCTGAAGAGTGCCGATGTTGAAATAGACATAGACTTCTCGATTGGTTTCAGCTCTGACGATTTCAGCGGAAACATAATAATAGAACCTGGCTATAAGGCCGTGTTCGATCCGTCGTGGACTCTTGAGATAACAGACGCCCGTACAGCCTCGTTCCTTGCAATGTCGGACAGTCATACAGCAGTGTTCACACGGGAGATGACGGTGGCAATGGCATCGGAACTTATGGGCCGTCTGCGCCTCGTTCATGTCGATTTTGACGCGTTGCCGGATCAGGGC
>JAIDBM010000329.1 GCA_029056365.1 Muribaculaceae bacterium
ACTAGTCGTCGGCAGCGTCAGTTGTTTATAAGAGACAGCGTTGGTATTGCTTACCGGAAGTTTCATAATTTATTGTTCTGATTGTGTTTTAGTTCATAAGGAGGTTGGCGTGATTAAGCCACCCTGAAGAATTAATAAAATTATATAGAGAAGTAACTATGATTTTTTAGGTTTACGTCCACGTCTTGGCGCCGTTTTCTCTTCTTTCACGGCAACCGGTGCGCGTTTGAGTGCTGCTTCAAGAGCAATGCAGTAAGCCTTTTCATAGTATTTTATGAAGTTCGACCACGAAGCGGCCCCGGCAGTGGCGATAGCCGACTTCGATATGTTGCGTGCTTCTGCATCGGAGTCTGCAATCAGACTCTTGATGTCGCCTGCAATATTGTCGCATACCTGTCGGTAGTCGTTGTCGCCGCGCTGTTCGACACGCACTCCGCAAACATCGAACGAGTTTTCGAAGTTCCCAAGAATCCATTGGCCGAATCCGCTCAGGCTTGTGGTTATCGTCGGAACTCCGAAGGCAACGCTTTCAAGCGGAGTGTAACCCCAAGGTTCATAATAGCTCGGGAATACGGTGGCATCGAGTCCGGGCAACAGATCGTAATAGGTCATGTCGAATATTCCGTCTGTGCCGTTGAGGTAACATGGCACATAAATTACGGATACCCGTGAATTGATGTCGTTGGTGAATCCGAGTCCGTGTATACGCTGTATTATCGGATCTGATTCGTAGTTGTTCAGGCTGTGTGTTATGAACGGGTCGTTCAGACGTTTTTTCTGACATAACCCGAGCTGGCATACCAGGTCCTGACGAGCGGCACCGCACCAGGCTGGCACCATTATGAAAGCGAGTACCCGGCGTGCCGGGTCGAGGTTTCCAAGCCTGTCAATGGCATCAAGGAACATGTCGATGCCTTTGTTGCGGTATTCACAACGGCCGGATGTGGCTATGAGGAAAGTATTGTCGGGGTAGTCTACTCCGGTAAGTGCCGATGCAACATCAAGCATCTGTTTACGTGCCGCGTTTCTTGCGGCTTTGAGTTTCAGGCCTTTCGGCACAAAGTCTTTCTCAAATCCGTTAGGCGTCACGACATCGGGACGGCGTCCGAGCAGTTGTTCGCATTCACGAGCTGTCACTTCGCTCACTGTCGTGAAGCAGTCGGCCTGAGTGGCGGCGGCCTTCTCAAGTGAGTGTTTCGACTCCATGTTCAGCTCCCGTGCCATCTGGTCGCCATCGTATGCGTGCAGATAGTCGTACAGCGGTTTGCCGTTGCCACATATGCTGCGTCCGATGCTTGTGGCATGAGTGGTGAATACTGTTGCCACCTGAGGCATGCGCGATTTCACATACAGCAGACCCATGCCGGTGGTCCATTCATCGAAGTGGGCGATTACCGACTGTGCGCCGGAGGTGCTTTTTTTCTCGCTGGCGAAGAAGTTCACCAGACTCTCGATTACGATTCCGGCGGCATGGGCGAAGGCGCATCCTTCGTCATAGTCGCCGTACGCGTGGAGGGAGTCCACGCCATATAATTGCCACATGCGGCCGTAAAATTCATCTTTTACGGCGTACATGCCGTTGAATTTAACCAGTATTGCGATAGGTTTGCCCGGAACGTCCCATCTTCCCACGCGAACATCTACGCCCTGAGGGAGCAGTACCTGACGGACCCATTTGCGCAACAGAGTTTTCGACTCCGTAAAATATGGCGAGGGATTGTCGTCGCTCCATACATCAGGGCCGATAAAGATCACCTTGTCTTTGTATAGAGACTGCAGGGTACGCGCCTTGGTCGACAGTACTGTATATATACCGCCGATTTTGTTGCAAACCTCCCAGCTTGTTTCAAAAAGCAGGTCGATCTCCTTATTGCAATTGTCCATAAAACCTTGTTTTCAGAATTTCGACCGCAAAGTTAGCAATTTTTTTCTTATTATCAATCAGTTTCGGATATAAATTTATTATAATAGTTAACATATGCCAGATTTACGAGCCTTGTGCCGCCCGGAGTAGGGTAGTTGCCCGAAAAATACCAGTCGCCGGGATGTTGCGGACACGCACGGTGCAATCCGTCAATACTTTGATACAGTATGTCGACGCGGGCATGAATTTCCGGCCCTGTGAGCATTTCGGCAATTTTTTCGCTTATGGCTTCATCGGTGAACGGGGCATATATTTCTTTCACGCAGTTGTGCTGCCGGTCGGCCGGAAGTTTCAGTTGCTCGATACAATCGCGGTATACCCTGTCGAGGACATCGGCCATGCCGTTCTGACGCAGAAGCTCAACTGCGGCGCGGAAGGCTATGAATTCGCTCATCCGCGACATGTCTATTCCGTAGTAATCGGGGTATCTCACCTGAGGAGAGGAAGATACGATTATTATTCGGCGAGGATGCAGCCTGTCGAGGATTTTGATTATACTCTGTCGGAGCGTGGTTCCGCGTACTATGGAGTCGTCGATAACAACCAGAGTGTCGGTATTGTTTCGGATACATCCGTAGGTTACATCATAGACATGGGCCGCAAGGTCGTTGCGTGATTCGCCCTCGGCTATGAATGTGCGCAGTTTTATGTCTTTCAGCGCCACTTTTTCAAGGCGGAGTTTCTGGGCCATTATTTCCTGCAGCCGCTGTTCGCTGAGTGTTCCGTCGTTATGATGACGGATTATGCGGTCGGCTTTCCGCTGGTCGAGCTGTTGTTCCAGACCTTCGACCATGCCCATGTAGGCTACTTCGGCCGTATTGGGGATGAATGAGAATACGGTGTCTTCCAGATTGCCGTCAATCATTTTCATAATCGATGGCACAAGGCTGTGGCCGAGCTGCTTGCGCTCGCGATATATATCGGCGTCAGACCCACGGGAAAAGTATATCCGTTCGAACGAGCAGCGTTGGTTGACACCCTCGGGCAGTATACGATCTATTTTTATTTCGCCTGACTTGGAAACTATAAGCGCTTCTCCCGGAGCAAGCTCACTGACATCGGTACGCCTTACATTGAATGTGGTTTGTATTACAGGTCTCTCCGAAGCCAGCACCACCACTTCGTCATCGAAATAATAGAATGCCGGGCGAATGCCGTGTGGGTCTCTGAGCGCGAACATGTCGCCGGAACCCGATGAGCCGCATATAACATATCCGCCATCCCACGCCGGCGATGCCTCGGCGAGTACTTTTCCGATGTTGAGATTGTCTTCTATCGCACGGGCAAGTTCCGGTCCGTCAAGTGTGCTGCGATAATCGCGGTATAGACGGTGGTTCTCGCGGTCGAGCGCATAGCCAAGCTGTTCGAGCAGCATCACTGTGTCGGAATAAATTCTCGGATGTTGTCCGGTGGCAACGATGCGCTCGAAAATCTCGTCGACATTCGTCATGTTGAAATTGCCGCACAGGAGCATGTTGCGCGACCTCCAGTTGTTGCGTCTCAGAAACGGATGCACGTATGATATGCCGCTCTTGCCGGTGGTCGAATAGCGTAAATGCCCCATGAGAATCTCGCCCATGAATGGAGCGTAGCGTTCTATGTCTTCGGCAGGCTGGTCAAGCACATCTTTGGAAAGCCGATGCTTTATGTTGCCGAAAATCTCAGGAATGGCATCGACGCCGAGCGCGCGTTCACGGAATATATATTCGTGCCCCGGCTGCGGATGCAGCTTCACCACTCCGACACCCGCGGCTTCCTGACCACGGTTGTGCTGCTTCTCCATCATGAGATAGAGTTTGTCGAGGGCCCAGCAGGGATTGCCGTATTTACGGCGGTAGTATTCAAGAGGGTGGCGCAGTCTGATAAGAGCCACGCCACACTCGTGTTTCAGTTGTTCCATCAGCGGATAAAAAGAAGTTCGCGATATTTAGGCAACGGCCACATCTCGTTGTCGACCATCAGTTCGAGTTTGTCGATATGATAACGTATGGTTTCCATGCACGGAAGCACGGTGTCGTGATAGGCAATTGCTTTTTCCCGTTCGGTTTCTATTGTGTTTGCCGCCTTGCGGGCATCGATCATCTTGTATGTTTCCGATTTTATAACACACATGTGGCGGCTGATGCGCTCGATTGTGTCGAGGTCGTGAGCCACGATTTCCTCACCGCGACTGCCGCTGAAGAGGCTTTTTAGTTTTACAACGTTATCGACAAGAATCGACTGATACCGTGTGGCTACAGGTATTATATGGTTTATGGCAAGATCGCCGAGAACACGGGCCTCGATCTGCACTTTTTTAGTGTATAGTTCCCATTTTACTTCATTGCGGGCCTCAAGTTCGACACGTGAGAACACTCCGGTGCGGGCGAACATATCTTCGGATTGCTTGCTGAGATAGGCATCGAAAATTCTGGGAGCCGAGGTCTCGCAGTCAAGACCGCGCCGTTTGGCTTCCTCTTTCCATTCATCGGAATAGCCGTTGCCATCGAAATGGATTGCCTTTGATTCTATGATCAGTCGGCGCAATTCCTCGAGCAACGCGTTTTCAAGTGTTTCGCCATTTGCAATACGGTCCTGAATCACTTCATGGAAAGCAGTGAGCTGGTCGGCGACTGCGGCGTTGAGCGCAATCATGGCTGAGGCGCAGTTGGCGCTTGAGCCCACGGCTCTGAATTCGAAGCGGTTTCCGGTGAAAGCGAATGGTGAGGTGCGGTTGCGGTCGGTGTTGTCGATCAGCAGTTCCGGTATCTGTGCCACGCCCACCGATACGGCTTCTTTGCTTGCCAGGTTGGTGAGTTCTTCTTTCGATGATTTTTCGAGCAGTTCCAGCACACGTGCAAGCTGACTTCCGGTGAAGATCGATATGATTGCAGGCGGTGCCTCGTTGGCTCCGAGACGGTGGGAATTGGTTGCCGACATAATAGACGCTTTCAAAAGTGCGTTGTGGCGGTGTACCGCCGCCATTACATTAACAACGAATGTCATGAACTGTAGGTTGTCGCGCAGAGTTTTTCCGGGCGCAAAAAGCAGCACGCCCTTGTCGGTTCCGAGGCTCCAGTTGTTGTGTTTTCCGGATCCGTTTACTCCGGCAAACGGCTTTTCATGAAGCAGCACACGGAAGTTGTGACGGCGGGCCACTTCGTTCATCACCGACATCAGCAG